>JAJPJF010000183.1 GCA_021324415.1 Nostocales cyanobacterium Centralia_MAG_434 | reverse complement strand
GGTTCGCAGTTTTTTTTCCAATGTTTGTTGTGTTCATCAAAGCGACAGTACCATGTTTAGTTTTGTAGGTCCGCATTTGTTTCTCACTGGGGAATTCCCCAGTGAGATTTTGGCGGATTTTCCCTACACTCTTATGATCTACTTTGCACCTCAGGGCAATCTCGCGATCGCTCCAATTTTTCCACTCTTGGTCTTCTAGGAGTTTGAGGATCGCCAAGCGCTTGTCAACTCTTGAACGTGGTAAAGCCGATTTATGGTCAGCGTTTGCACCAACTGAATACAAAACTGCATCACGTCTGGAACCACGATGGATATTGCAGGCGATCACTTGTTGGCAGCAATTGCGGTGAGCCTGCCATCGGTGAAACCCATCCGCCAACCAGTACAATTCACCATCGTAGAATACAGTTACAGGGTCTAATTGTTGACCCTCTTGCAATTGTTCTTCTAACAGCTTGACGTGCTGCAAGTTGATCGCCACTCTCGGCTGTATCCCACTATCGCGGCGAATTTCCTCAAGTGTTAAGTACTCGACTCTTAGCTTGCTATTATTCCTTTCAACAGTCGGAGTGGACATCATAAGATTACTTTTTTCCTCTTTTCTATTATAGGCGTATTTTATAGATGTTTCCCCCTTTTGGGAGATAATATAGATATAAAACTGTAATCACTCAAAAGACCAAGTATGGCACAGCAAAAATACCCTCCAGGGCAGCATCCAAACAGTCAAGCAAACTTGGTTTATCACGAGGGCAGACCGAAAGTTTTTGGCACAAAAAAGCTCAAACGCAATTTGACTGTTACCGAAACTGGATGGCTTGGGCTACAACCCATCATTCAACAGGTCGGCTGTAGTTCGGTTTCTGAATTTCTAGAAAAAGTTGGTAGAGGAGAGTTGAAAGTTTCTGCATAAGTTTTCCCTACTACTGGGTCATTTGGCACGCTTATAGGAATTGTTGGAGCAACAGTTTGTGTGTTCTAGTCTATTGAGTTGTACAAGCACCAGAATCACCTAATCGATGTTGGTGCATATGCTTGTTTTATATTGCGGGGGAGCGTTAATCGCCCCCCTTGGCTGCTCAGATCTTCTGCCCACCTCTTGTGCCTCCTCCTCTACCTTGGATCACCAAAATCACACAAGAGCTCAACTATCGTGTGACTCGACACACTTATCCTTACCCTCTTGTACATGTATACTTCTCTCACTCCTTTACTTAACTTCCCCTTACCCATAGCCTTATACCTTCTCCTGACGCTCTTTAGCCTCGCACAATACTAGCTTTTTCTATTTTTCTTATCTGTATTTCTTGCTTATACCTGTTACTTACCCCAAGAGAGACTTCCCTGTCCGAGCTTGTCTTCTATTTCTTTTATGTTTAATTATTCCATTGTTGCTTTGTTGCATTGTTAGATTATTGCTCTATGGCTTTATCTTATTCCTTCACCCCATAGCACAATCGCCTACTCCTGCTCTCTCCCCCTAACCGTTTCTTACCCTCTCATCTATCCATGTTGCTTTGTTACTTTGTTACATTATTGAATTGAATTGTTGCTTTATTATTCTAGGGCGTGTTTTAAAACTATAACCACATAATGATGGAAGCAAGTGTCAGCATTGCAAGGTAGTTATCAGCTTTCTTTTCATAGCGTGTAGCAATCCGACGAAATTGCTTCAAACGGTTGAAACATCGCTCGACCCGATTTCTTTGGCGATAAATGGATTTATCGAACTTACCGCGTCTGCGTTCGTTCGATCTACGTGGAATGGTTAACCGAATACCACGCCGTTGCAAATGACGACGGATATTAGCACTGCTGTAACCTTTATCACCGACTAATCGCTTTGGGCGTAAGCGAGGACGACCAACACTTGCACGTTTTACCGCTCCTTGTGACATTAATTGCTCAAATACGACTGCTTCATGACGTTCACCAACTGTGAGCAAAAATGTAATAGGTAAACCATTACCAACGAGAGCGCACATGAATTTTGGTACTAAAGCCACCTTTAGAACGTCCTAAAGCCTCTCTTTGCTGAACTTGTTCAATTTCAGATAGCTCACTGTTAGGATCTAGCTCCCCCTTTTTGCTCCCGCCGCATGTTGGTGGGCACGGATAACACTGCCATCTACGTAATGTAGTTCCCAATTAAGTTGCCCCGACGCATCGGCCTGTTGCTGCAAGGACTGTAAAATCTTTCGCCAGATTCCACTTCTACGCCAACGGTAAAATCTGCCTGCTACTGTCTCCCACTCTCCATAACGTTCTGGTAAGTCACGCCACGGCGCTCCGGTTCGTAAAATCCACAACATACCGTTAATCATTGTGCGGTGATCTTTGTTTGGACGGCCTGTTTTTGGTTTTTGATCTGGAAGCAGTGGCATCAGGCGCTTCCATTGTCGCTCGTTCAAGTCACCCCGACTTTGCGGTGGAAGGATCATAAGTCAATGCTAAATTTGTTAATTTTTAGTATTCAATACTATTTTATCGAGTTTTAAAACACGCCCTAGTCCCATATCCTATAGCACGATTGCCATCCGGCACTGGCCCTTTGGGCCAATCAGCGATCGCTGCTGGGCTAGTTCCTCTAGGACGCGAAGCTCTCGCAAGGGTTGCCTAAAGGGCACTGGCTCTCGCTAATCGTTCTATAAAAAGCACAAAACACATTGGTATTAGGAGACTAATGGAAACGGACAAGCTGAAATCAGCTTCCCGAGGGACTGTCCAATTTGTCCACCCTGGTCTTACCGAGGGTCTTTCTAGAGAGGAGGGCAACCTTAAAAACCCCACGATTAATCTTGGGGTTGAATTTTGCCGCAACAAAAAGAGGCAGGCTTCACAAAAACTAATTAGTCAGAGCACCAAACACATCAATCCAATAAGCCTGCCTCTTTTTGTCAGGATCAGGCTCCAGGACAGACAACTATCGTATAAAGGTTGCCCTCCTCTCCAGACAAAGTGCGTTACCGAGTTTGGATACAGAAAATTACCTTGATTTTACTCAGCGATAACTGCTTTCATGGTTTTGTTTTTAACAAAAAAAAGGTTCTTTAGTGAACTTTTTTTTCTAATGTAGAACTCTAACCTGGACAAATGGACAAAGTGGACACCCTTATCATATAAGGATTTCAGCTTGTCCAGAGCCTCAGAAAAGCAAAAAACATATTGAAACAGTCGGACACGTTGCTATATCTTAATTACAGCGTTTTTAGAGAAATTTGCACACATAAGGAAGAATTCAGGAACGTAAGGGAAGAAGTTATAATTATTACCGCTACTGGTGATACCTAATTATGTTTCCTAAATATCTTGCACGGACAGTGAAACCACTATAGATTAGGGGCTATAAGAATAATTCAAGCAACCCAAGCCTAACTGACGGCAACAATTAGCTTTGTTACTAGGCCATACCCTCCGAGACGCTACCCGAGTGAGCGGTTGGCTTACGAGGCCAGTGCAATCAAGCAATCGCAGCTACTAAAAACTTTTGAAAAAGAACGTAATAATAAAGGTTCCAGCACTTGTGAACAAGAAGGCAAACAGCATTGAGTTAAGAGTGTTCACGTAGTGGCGGCAACAGTCTCGCCTTAAGGTCGGTGGTGGTAGCATCTGAGTGAAATGGCTCTATTTAGGCGAAATGTCCGTACGGCAAGGCTTCTAAAAAACTTTTTGGTTTGCTATTTATCCGCACTACCGCAGGAAAATTCAAGACAAAGCTGGTGCGCTGCCAACAAGAAATTCAATTGAACGGGTCTCGGTGAAAGTTCCCTAGTTGTTCCAAAAGTTGGCAGCGGGAGGAACCTGCTAGAGTAATGGCTACTGAGCATTGGAAATTTGGGAGAGGTTGGGGCGAATTTTAAGTTTTGGTTTTGGTGATTCAATACCAAAACCCCTTACAACCTTTAAGCTTGTTCATAAAAGATCTTCGTCTATAGAATTGAGATACCAAATCTCAGGTACTGCCGACTCATCAGGGTTTCC
>JAJPJF010000244.1 GCA_021324415.1 Nostocales cyanobacterium Centralia_MAG_434 | reverse complement strand
CGATCTCGTACATGGGAAAAACTTTTTGGTTTACTGTGTCTAGCTAGACTCATAGATTTAGCCAAAAGTCAACCTTTAATGTGCCACTTTAAGGTGCGTTTGCCCTGATTGGGAGAGTTAACTCCTAGCTCTATTTTTAATGGGAGAACACAGTCTTGGTTGATTATTCAGTATTTATCAGAACCTGTAAAAGTAGGGGATGGTGCTTGGAAAATCAATTTGGTTGCTAATCTCGTAATTTTTGAGAACGGAGATCAAGTTGGGAGAGGAATTCCGTTTAACAAAACTGTTTTCGTAAGGGCAGTAGAGCCTCCCTTACAACCACTCAATAATGCTTCAGAATTAGAAAAGAAAATATATAATGCTCGCAAAAATGGATTAGAGATTTATAGGATTCAAGATTTAGATTTAAATTAAGGAATTTATGGTTGAGAAAACATTAGTAAAAGCAGAAGAAGTACCTTTAACAGAGCAAGCATCTTCAGAAGGGGGACAAAAAGTAGATAAGCCATTAAATAAAGAAATGGCTGAAATGAATGGAGTGGTTATTGAAGAGAATGCTAAAAAACAGGAAATAAAAAAGGGAGAGAAAGTAGAAACAGAGGTAGAGCCGGAACCGGAACAAGTTGTGACTGTCGTAGGAACTTGGCAACAAGCGTGGCTAAAATTAGGAGTAGTGGCGCTGGGAATTTTGGTAGTTGTTTTATCGGTGGTATTGGTAGGTTTTAATGCCTTAGATTCAATCAATACAGCTAGTAAAAAAAATCCAGCAGTAGCGAGATCGCCCGGTACAATTCCCCTGCCTGGAGAAACACCACATGACGATAAAGCAACAATGGCTCTAACTACGCAGAAGGGAGACTTGAGGAAACTAAATGAGCAAAGCTTAGCAAGTCAACCGAAAGTTGTGGAAACGGCACAACCGCAGGTAACGCTCGCTCCTGTTCCTACTTCTAGACCTCGCCCCCAGATAACTGTAACTCCCAAGCCACCTGTAACTAAGTCTCAACCAATCGCAACGATCCCAATAAATCGTGAATATGGTAACGACCATAAAGAGGGGGAATATCAGAAGCAGACTTATGTTGTACCCAAGGTAGCTCCTCAACTGGTTCAATCAGTAAGGCCCCAGTCTCAGATTGATCCAATGCAGCAATGGGCGCTGGCATCTACTGTGGGTAATTATGTTGGTTCTAGTGTCTCTTCTGTAAAAGAAGTATCCTTTGTCAATTTATCTAAATCTAAAGATTCACAAAAAATAGCTCAAAACACTAATCAAAATACAGATATTAAACATGTGTTAATTGGCAGCAGTGCATTTGGAAGAATACAAAATCCTGTGGCTTGGGGGAGGGGATTAAATCAGAATCAGAATGTTTTAATTAAAACGTCAACACCAATGAAAGCGGTAGATGATTCTATCGCTATTCCTGCCGATACACTCATTACTGCAAAGTTAATAAGCTCTAGTGATAGTAATGTTTTGCAAATTTCAGTGAATTCTATAAAAATTAATGGAATTGAAAGAACTGTTCCAGAGAATTCGATTTTAGTCTTTAGCAAGAAGGGAGAACCATTACGTGCGAAGTCCCAGACGAGAGGAGGAGGACTAGGAGGAACTATACTATCATCTGTTTTGTCAGGTGTATCAAAAGCAGCGGAAGTTGAGAATCAAGCAACAAGTCAAATTAGTGTGGCATCCAGCGGATATTCCTCCTTTTCTTCAAATTCTCAACGTAATGTAGGTGCAGGTTTTCTACAAGGTACGGCTCAAAACCTTGGGCAACAAATACAAAATCAAAGTCAGCGTAGTTCACAATCAGTACAATCAGAGTCCAAAGTATTTTCTGTTAAGGAAGGAACTGAGATTAAGTTAATAGCGAATCAAAATTTCGATTTGTAATGGTAATCCATAAAATTGTTAAGTGTAAAAGGAGTAGTTTTTGAAATTTAAGATAGTAGGAATTTTAGGAGGACTATGGATTATGGTGAATAATTTAATGCAAGCGGATGCGTTTCAAACAAGAAGCTTATATTCTCAAGATGCACAAAAACTTCAAGTTGAACTGAAAGTTTGGGCTGGGTATGGACTAACAATTAATTTTATTCCCTCTGGAGAAATAATTAAGCAGGTTTGGATAGCAGATCCAAAACAATTTGGTTTTAGCTCGAATGGCACTTTATGTGCAAGGCTGGGGCTGGATTCCCAATCACAAGGTTGTAGTAGCCAGCAGGAACCAGTTACTGTGCTATTTATTCGGCAAATCAAAAAAATAGATATACCGAATATCCCTTCCAGTTATGATGGGAGTACAATATTAACAATCCTGACAGAAACTACATCTTCCCAACAGCAAAAAGAATATCAATTTAAGTTGGAATTGGGTAAAGGCGATCCAGAATATACAAACTTAGTTATTAAGCCAGATTCGGAAAAGCCTATACCAATTTTATTAGAAAAGACTTTTGATTATAAATATAGAATTTATGAGAAAAACTAATTTTAGAATAGTTTCTAGGATAGGAGTATTAATTTGCTTAGTAATAGGATTAAGCATAATATTTTCTATTCAAAGGATTAAAGCCCAAAAACAGCTAATTCCTATAATTAATTCAAATGTTGGCAAGTATCAGCTAGCAATTCCTGATTGGGCCAAAATTTCCTGGGCAAATTTACCAGTTCTTCAAGAAGCTGGACAACTTTCTGTGCCTTCAGAGTTTATAAAGCAATTAGGATATGACCCCTCTCGAATTTGGAATGCTGGGCAGAAACTAGAATCTGTAGTGATGCTTGGCGATATTGAAGATGCTTTTAAATCAAGTATTTTAAGCTTAAAAAAGATATCCTCTATTGTTTCATATCCCTCAAATTTAAGTTTGAAGGATTTTGGAATAGTGAAATGGCAAACACTAGAATCATTGCTCAAAGCAATTCCTTCGCTGGGAAGTCTGAATGTAAGCCAAGTGAAGCCAATTCAAGATTTTTTATCGTTATCAGGTGTTTCTGGCGGGACAATATCTGAGGTTGTGGGGACAAATTTGAATGGCATTGCCCAACTGCCTTTAGAAAAATTAGATTTAAGTAAATATTCTCTTAACTCCATACCAGGATTGGAGCAAACAGAAATTGGTAGCTTTAAAGACTGGCAACGTAGCTTTATTAATCAGGTTCCAGGATTAAGTCAATTACCTTTGAGCCAAATGCCCCAACCGTTAAGTCTTACTAAAATCCAAGTCGGAGTTGCTTCTACAGTGTTTGGAAAGGCTGAGCGAGGAAGTTCAAAAGTCGATGCTAGTTATTACATCTCAGGCAGCGTGAATAGCAAAGATGCGACGGTGGCGATCGCATGTGAGGAAGGAAAAGAGTGCGCATACCTAGAACTGGGAGATTTAGCAGGAAGCAAAGGAGCAATGTATGGAAAGCGCTGGGCATCAGGCTTATCGCAAAAAGTCAAAGGCGGGTTTGGCTTATTAGGAAGTGTGAATGGTGGCAAGGAACCAACGGGGAGATTGGTATTCGGGAGTGCATTCAAGGTAGTACTTACAGGAACAAATGAGTCCAAGGGAACTGCGGATTTCGGATTATATTTTCGAGCTTGCGTTCATTTGCCATTTGGAGGGAGGACATGTACCCCCTATTTTATAGGGCCTGTCCCCTGGTTACCTGTTCATGAAAATGATTTGGTAATCGTAGGAGTTTGACACTATGCAAAGTATTAATTGCAAACATAAACCCAATTTTTTGGATTTCCCTAATTTGAGAAATGCATTACTGCTCTGTATAGCTGTTTTATTGTGCGTACTTTTGCTGCCAGTTAATGCACAACCACCAAGTGAAAATTTAGTGTGGCAACCAAGCATTGCGTATCAATGGATTGACATTGCTCTTGAAGGAACTGCGCGGGATGTAGTTTTGCACGGGGCTAGACCAACTGTTGGCTCGCGTGCGTTGGCAATTGTAAGCACTGCGATTTTTGACGCCTGGGCAGCATACGACGATCATGCCGTGGGCACTCGTTTTGGGGACGAGCTTCGTAGGCCATCGAAAGAAAGAACGAGCGCGAACAAGCGTAAGGCAATTAGTTACGCAGCTTTTCGTACTCTGGTTGATGTCTATCCGGAGGCGACGGCTTACTTTACTCAAAAAATGCAACAGATGGGGTTTAATCCTAGTGACACATCTACTAATAAGACGACAGCGCAAGGCATTGGAAACTTAGTAGCAGGAGCTTTGGTTAATTACTATCATCAAGATGGAGCCAATCAAATGGGAGATGAGGTTGGGTCAAATGGGCAAGCTTATTCGGACTACACATTCTATAGTGCAATTAATACTCCAGATAAGATTACTGATCCAAACCACTGGCAACCGATTGAGTTCTCTAACAAAAAAATATTGGGTTTTCTGACTCCCCATTGGTACAGGGTGAAAACTTTTGTATTGGAGCGACCTGATCAATTTCGCCCAGCGCCACCGCCACTAATTGGGTCTAAGCAGTTAGATGAGGAGGTGCAGCAAGTTATAGATTTTAATGCGAATTTGACTTGGGAACAGAAGGCATTAGTGGAATTCATGCGGGACGGTCCATCTTCCACTGGTCAATCTGGTCATTGGTTGAAGTTTGCACAAGATGTGTCAGTCCGTGATCATCACACACTGGATCAGGATGTAAAAATGTTTTTTGCTATTGCAAATACAGCAAAGGATGCTTTTATAGCATCTTGGGATGCCAAACGGGCTTACGACACCTCTCGTCCCTGGACTTTGATTCATCATTATTTCGCTCAAAAAACTATTCAAGGGTGGGGTGGTCCTGGTAAAGGTACAATAGCCATGAATGGAGAGTCGTGGCATCCTTATTCACCAAGTACTTTTATTACCCCACCATTCCCCGGCTATGTTTTTGGTCACAGTACAGTCAGTGCGGCTTGTGCTGAGATTCTAAGGCTTTTTACTGGTAGCGATCGCTTTGGGGAATCTGTAGTAGTCAAGGCTGGTGCCCTTACAGAGCCTGGATTTGAGCATCAAATTACTCTTACATTTCCAACTTTCACCGCTACAGCAGAAGCAGCGGGTTTGTCGAGGATCTATGGTGGCTACCATATTCAATCCGACAATGTTGAAGGATTGAAATTAGGTCGTAAAGTTGCTGAAGTTGCGTGGGAAAAGGCACTTTTATACTTTGAAGGGGAGGGTTGATGATCGGAAAAGTTCTTGCAAAGATTTTCAAATCATTGGCAATCATAATAGTGTCGGTGATGTTTTATTCATTGATATCAGTGAGGTTGTTCTTTGTAACTGTAGGAAAGTTTATAGGAGGTGTTTGTACTACTGGTTTTATATTTGTAATGTTGAAAAAACTTTTTGATTTGGCTTGTTATAATGCATGGGAATCAGATGATTGTCTATATGTGCTAATTCTTGGTTCCGTAGGTCTGAATTTGCTTTTGTTGGGTGAGTTTTACGACGAAATATTGAAGAGATTGAACCATACGGGTAGTGTTATTGAAATATGAAAAGGAAAAGATATTATGCTCTTATTAAAAGCAACTAAGTTATTTTTCATTTTTCTTACGACACTGTTAACAACAGTAACAGTGTTTGTTCCTGAGAGAAGTAATGCACAGACAGCTACAACAACTGCACCTGCACAATCGGAATCTATAATTCAAGCCTTGCAAAAAGGTGGTTATATTATTTATTTTCGCCATCCACAAACTAACCCAAATCAGGCAGACACAGATACATTACATTTGGAAAACATTAAAGCACAGCGTCAGCTGACAGCAGTTGGAGAAAGACAAGCTCAACGAATCGGAGAAGTTTTTCGAGCAATTAAAATTCCAGTTGGGACTGTGCTTGTTAGTCAGTATTACCGTGCTCAGAAAACAGCTAAATTAGCTGGATTTACAAATTACCAAACATCAATTGATGTTACCGAACCTCAAAATGTGCCACCAGTAGAAATACAAAGACGTGCTGCTGCTCTTCGCCAATTGCTAGCTACTAAACCAAAAGGAGGCACAAATACGATTATTATCGCCCACCGCCCGAATCTTGAGGAGGCAGCGGGTAAAGAGTTTGGAGATTTGAAGGAAGGGGAGGCAGCAATATTTAAGCCACTTGGTAAAGAAGGTTTTGAGTTTGTTGCGCGTGTAGCATCACCGGAGCAATGGACAGATTTAGCTAGCTCTTTCACTCCTCCTCAAGCTTCAAATTAGTTAAATTCTTAGAAACTGCTGGCTATGGTAACCACTCAATCTCAGCAAACCGTAGATCAAATCATTCCACCAAGCTTGCAAAGTGCATTTTACTCCCCAGCGGGTGTACTGCTAGTTGCAAGTGTGAGTGGGTTGATATTGGCGCGAGCTTTGCAGGGGAGAGGACGTTCCAGTAAATTGGCGCGAGCTAAATGGGCGGGAGCAGCGGCAAAAGCAGCAGCTCGCAAAGTAGCACTGAGGCAAATTCAAGAGCGAAAGCATAATCGGGTTGCTTTGTTCATCGGAACACCTAAGCGCTCGCGCATCGAGATAACCCGCAATCAAAGAATTTTGCATCTGCCCGAAGACCCTTCAAGATTGTATTTGCCAGATGCGCAGCGGGGGATTCTAGTCTGTGGTGGACCTGGCAGCGGGAAAACATTTTCAATGATTTCCCCTTGCATTCGCAGCGCTATTAATCAGGGATTTCCAATAGTGCTGTATGACTACAAATATGCGCATCAGGAGTCTGCAACTGCTGCCCCAAAGGGGATGGCAGCGAAATTAGCGGGGTATGCGATTGAGCAAGGTTACAAAGTGACACTGCTAGCCCCAGGTTTTCCAGAGTCGTCAATTGCCAACCCCCTAGACTTCATTAGAAGTGAAACTGATGCAGAGATGGCGCGACAGCTGGCGATCGTTCTCAACCGCAATTTTCAGCTAACAGCGGGAGGAGATGACGGATTTTTTGCTAATGCTGGGGATCAACTAGTACAAGCAATTTTGATGTTTGTAAAGGGTAGCCCATACCAAGATGTGTTGATGTGTCAAGCTATCTTAGAGTTACCAGATCTGATACGCCGACTTCAGCAGGCAGATTTGAATCCGTGGGTAAGAGCGGCATTTGCACAATTTATGTCAACGGCTGGCTCGCCAGAAACAGCGTCCTCGATTGCGGCTACAGCAAGTGGAGTCTTTTCTAGATTCATGGTCCCCTCCTCCCTGGCGGCTTTTTGCGGAAAAACTAATATTCCCTTAGATCTTAAAGGCCGACAGATGGTCATCTTCGGTATGGATCGAGAGCGGAGAGATGCGATTGGACCCTTACTAATATCAATTCTTCATTTATTAGTAAGCCGCAATGTAGCAGGAAAACGTACAGACCCTCTGGTTCTTGGATTGGATGAGTTACCAACAACTTATCTACCAGCGTTGGTAGATTGGCTGAATCAAAACCGGGAAGATGGGCTGGTGTCAATTTTAGGGTTTCAAAATTTGTCGCAATTGGAGGATGCGTATGGAGAAAAAGTAACAAATGCGATCTTTGCGGGATGTGCAACAAAAGCATTCTTTAATCCCCAAGATGATGTGGCAGCGGAAAAATTTAGTAATTTTTTGGGAAGAGAAGAAATTAAATATAATCAGCGCTCGCGGAGTAGAGGAGGAAAATCAGGAGCTAGCGTGACAAATGCTGAACAAATAAGTGCTCGTGATATGTATGAGGTTAATCAATTCAATTCACTGAGAGAAGGAGAAGCAATAATAGTTGGTCCGGGATTTAGAGATAAGAAATCAATAGGGTTGCCAATATTAGAGAAGATTGAAATTCCAAGTTATGATCAAGATGCTGAGAAAAGGAGTGTAAGAATATGGTATAAAAAGCAGCAGGAAATGGCGGCAAGATTTATTTTGAAAGAGCCGACAAAAAAGGAAATGCAGCAGAGATTTCTAGAGGCATGGAGAATGTTACCTCTGGTTGATAAAAATGAAGAGACACTGAAAATAGTATTTGCACTTTAGGAGCGTTTATGTATCCTTTCTCGGATTATGAACTAAGAAAAATTGAGCAACTTCCAGAAGAGATAGCAGATTTAGCTCAAAAATACCCAATAGATATAGTAAATGTGGCGGAGTCATTGGAAGAGCCACCATTTCCAGAGAATTATATTCCAGAAATTATAGAGGTTTATTATGGAGATTCAGAAGTTTCAGATATTTTAGTTGTTCAAGGGGAAATTCGGTCTTTTACAACTAGAGAATTAGAAGAAAATGAAGCAGTGATAGCAGTACACATTGATGGGAAATGGGTATATATAGAAATCGAAGGCAAAGAGTTGATCAATAAATTAGATGGAATAGTATTGCCCTCGGTAATAGCAGACGTGCCCACGTTGGCTCAATCAATAGCGGCTAAAAAAATTCCTTTGATTTAAAAGAGACTGGGTACTGGGAGGAATTGAGATTTGAGATTTCCCTCAAGCCCCAATCCCCAATCCCCAATTTACTAGTCAGGAGTGTAAACTTATGCTTGAGAGATCTGATGCAGATCAAATCAAAAATGACTATTTAGAGATTTTAGAATCTATCCTGAGAAGTATTAAGGATAGGGCGAAGTCTCAAGGTTTAAATGCGGATGGAAATGTTTCGATAATGTTTGGAAGATCCTCTGTTTTTAGAGGAACAAGTGCCTATGAGTACGAAAAAAGAACGATAACTCCTGAGCAGGTAGAAATATTAAGTAAGGCGATTTCAGATCCGAAAAGTTTTAAAGGGTCACTACAAATAAGAATAGGTGGTGATGTTGTCTATCATGCTAAGGATGGAGAAGTATTAAAAGACAAGTTGGGGCTATCTCCTGCCCAAGAACAGTCTCAAGAGCAATCCCAAGATGTATTTGATTCGCTTTCACAAGGGATTGATGAGCAGCAACAGCGCTTGCAGACATTAGAAAAATATGTCCAGGAAGTAGAAAGTGTAAAACAACCTGTACTTCAAGAAAATGAGGTACAAAGTTTAAGGACAGAATTGTCTACCTTAAAGGAAGCTTTTGAAAATCAGCAAACAGAAATTAAACGGTTACAAGAGGGATTGGCGAAAGTAGCTACAAGAGATACTCCTTCTGTTAAGAATTCAGTTTTTCAAAAGTGGATTGCAAATGTTGAATCTAAAGTAAAGCAAGTTGCTTTAAAAACGTGGGATAAAGTAAAAGATCTAGTTGTTCCGGAGAAGCAGTGGAATGAACGTATATCTAACTTAGAAAGTAAGTTAAATGATTTGCAGAGTCAGGTTTCTGAACTGAAAGATACTCTGGCTCAAAAAGGTATAAATACTCTTGAAAAGGTATCAGAGAAATCAATATCAAGCCAATATGTTGAAGAGACTGTGGCAACAGCACTTCATTTGTGGGGAACCAGAGGCGAAAATGGTTCGGCTCGCTTAACAAGTGACAATTATGAGTTTTTACAAGAGGGAGAGCAGATTTCAGTAAAATCTCTTGATGGTCGTCGAACCATCATGAAAAATGGACAATTAACTGATCAAGTTAACGACAAAGATTTAGAAAATTTCCAGCAGTTAAATCGAGCAATTAATTCATATATAAAGTCCCCAACACAATCGCAAGCACAATCACAATCACAAGGAAGAGGAAGATGAAAAGATTATTTAAAGTTTTACTGCTTTGTAGCACTTACAATAGCATGACTCAGAGATTTTATGCTGAGCTTAGCTATTTAGGGCATGAGGTTTCTTGCATAATTGCTAGTAGTAAGGAAGCTATGCAAGAAGTAGAGAGTACTCTTAATTTCATTCGTCCAGAAGTTATAATTGCACCGTTTTTGAAAATTGCAATTCCGAAATCTATTTGGGAAAAGTTTCGATGTTTGATTGTGCATCCTGGAATCAAAGGTGACAGAGGTGCATCTTCTCTCGATTGGGCAATATTAAATAATTGGTCAAACTGGGGTGTGACGATATTGGAAGCATCTGAGGAGTGGGATGCAGGAAATATATGGGCTTTTGAAAGTTTTAAAATTGAAGGAGAATCCAAAAGTATTCTTTATCGGGAAAAATGTGCTCAGGCTGCTATTAAAGCAACAGTTAAAGCCCTAGAACATTTAGCCACAGAAGGCTATCAACCTGAGCCATTGAATTATTCCCGACCAGATGTTAAAGGAAGTTGGAATCCTTTGATGAAGCAGTCTGTTCGTCGAATTGATTGGCAGAATGACTCAACAGAAGTAATTGTGCGAAAAATACGCTGTTCAGATAGCCAACCAGGAGTGTTAGATGATTTAGGTTTAGACGTTGGAGACTTTTATCTCTATGGGGCGCATCCTGAAAGTATGTTTGTGGGAACAAAACCCAGAGAAATCATTGGACAGCGATATGGGGCAATTTGTCTGTCAACTGTAGATGGAGCCGTTTGGGTAAGTCATTTAAGGAGGAAAGACTCGTTTAAATTGCCAGCAATGCTAGTTCTTAAACCCTTGATTGCAAAGAGTATTTTAGAGAACATTCATGAAATTAGTGCTCCTACCAGTTTTTCAGAATGGGAAACCTTTAGAGAAATTTGGTATGAGGAGAAGAATGGAGTTGGATATCTGCACTTTGATTTTTATAATGGCGCAATGGGCACAGAACAATGCAATAGATTACGTGAAGAGTATTTAAATGCCAGAGTGCGTGATACGAAAGTGATTGTATTGATGGGGGGAAATTTCTTCTCTAATGGAATTCATTTAAATTTGATTGAGGCAGCTTCAGATCCACGATTAGAATCATGGCGAAATATCAACGCCATGAATGATTTAATCCTAGAAATTCTGAGGACCGATGATCATCTGACTATTGCTGCTCTGCAAGGAAATGCAGCAGCGGGGGGAGTGATGTTAGCCTTGGCCTGTGACCAAGTGTTTGCTCGTAATGGAGTCGTACTGAATCCCCATTATAAAAAAATGGGCTTATTTGGGTCGGAGTATTGGACTTATTCACTGCCAAGGCGAGTGGGAGTAGAGATGGCTACCCAATTGACGCAAGCATGTCAGCCGATAATCGCCTCAGAAGCAGTGTCAATAAATCTGATTAATAACTGTTTTGGGGAGACTACTGCTGAGTTCCGGGAATTGGTTGTACAACGAGCAGAAGAGATGGCACGCGACAATTTTGATGATTCTCTAAGAATCAAGAATCATCGACGATTTTTAGACGAACAGTATAGAGGTTCGCTCCAGGAATATCGTGAGCGAGAGTTAGATCAAATGAAAATAGATTTTGCTTCATTTGCGTATAACATAGGCAGAAATAATTTTGTTTATAAGAAAGGTCAGCCTTGTACAAGTTTTTTGATAAATAGTAAGAGACGTGAGCTAGGTCGAGATCTTGTAAGTATTGGAATATAGTTTGTTGAAAGTTGAAAGAAGATGTTTGGCAGTGAAAATTCAAAATAGGAGAATTGTCATGAGTTCAACAGAATTGCTAGGGTTCGATATAAATGCAAAAATCCAAAGATTGGAAGGTAGTTTAAGCATTGATTGTGCTGAAAATCTTCCCATAGAGCTTTATGTAGTTGCTCAGCTTCCATCAGGAGTAGGAGATATAGTCATCCGTGATGGGTTGAAAAGACAGTATGAACACCCGAATTTTGTAGAAGAATACAATGTCCTAAGTGCAAAAATCGTGGATATAGATCTAAGCAGAGGCAATCAGACAGCCATTTACACTTTTGGAATAGAAAGAGATTTAATTCCTCATCGTCATACAGGACAAAGAGCAATCACTGCTATAAGTGGTAGTTCTGGTTTAAGACTTGTCTTTAGTAGTGCTAGACCTGAAGAAGTTAAGCAAAATCATCAAGCAATCTTAGAAAAAATTTCTGTTGTTGAAATTCCAGCAGATGTTATTTTTATTCTTCGCTTTTATGGAGGAACTTGGCATTATTTCTGCTCAAACAGCGACAATGTTGGGTTGTTTGCAGTCACAGTTCATGTAGATGAATTTGAAGGATTAAGTCAGGATGATGATTTGTGGAAAAGAGTTCGATCCGGTCAATCTTCCATTCCTTTGCTGACTGAGTGTGTTTCCCCTGCTGTTGATGCTTTATTGAAAGCTCATAGCGTTATTAAGTAGCAAGGTTAGGAGTTAGTTATCTTCCTTTTTTTGGAAAAAAGTGCCTACATGAAGATAAGTTTAGTATTTGCAGATTTCATATTTCTTGGAAAGAAGCTTAATGATTACAAGCTTAGTATTGATTGGACTATTTGCTGGTATCATTGGTGGCCTCTATGGTGGCGGAGGCTTTGTAATTGTGCCAGCAATGAGTTTCTTTATTGGCGCTAGCCAAAAGTCGGCAACAGGAATATCTTTAATGGTCCAACTTTTTAGTTTACTGGGAGCTTTTGTTTACTACAGTAAGGGCTATGTGAATGTTAAATACTCTGTACTTATTGCTATTGGGATGATACTAGGTAACTTCTTGGGAGCGAGCTTAGCAACTCAATCTTTTATGTCTGATTTAATAATCAAAAAGTCCTATGGGTTTTTCCTTTTATTTGCAGCAATTAAATACTTATTTTTAAGTTAAGTTAGTTGTGGATAATTTTCAAAATCACACGATAAAAGTTATCAGGACGCATCTTTTTCTTAGGGAGATCCAAAAAATAAAATGTCCAGCCTTTGTTGGTTGATCTGTCGGTGCAGTAGGTTATTCGTGGTAATAAGGCTGGACATTTTATTACTGGTAAGTGCCTTACTTTTATTTTGAGTATGAAATATGATGTACCAATTGTTTCTTGCTGGATTGATTGCTGGTATTGTTGGTGGAATGTTTGGCATCGGCGGTGGACTGATCATCATTCCCGTCATGACATTTTTGCTGGGAATGAGTCAAAAAGCAGCAGTAGGGACATCTCTAGCTGCACAATTACTGCCCATAGGTGCCTTGGCCGTCGTTGTTTATTATAAAGAAGGTCATTTAAACATTAAATATGCCTTACTTTTAGCATTAGGAATGGTGTTAGGTAATCTTTTTGGAGCTAGTTTTACCAATCAGAATTTTATATCTGATATCTTCATGAAACGAAGTTATGGAGTTTTAATGATTTTTGTAGGATTTAAATATTTATTTCTAAAGTAATTTTTTGAATAATAATTTAAAAGGTGTTGAATATGGAAGATTTACAGCTGATTCGCTTGTTTGTCCGTCAGTCTTTCACCGAATCTGGTAACACAGAAAAGCTCATTGTTCAGCAAGTATTAAATCTTTTGCAAAGTTTAAATGGTAATCCCTATTACCTTGAAGTCATGACAGGGCTAGCAGCACAAAGCCAAGATACATTTCGCTGTACTTTTGAGAGTACGACAGGACTTAAATTCACGCCGCAGAACTTTCGCACAGTAAGGCTAAAACTCTTGGCGCAAGCTGATGCCATGATAATTGTCCGAACAGGTTTAAGTGAAAGCGGGGCTTTTGAGATTGCCTACAATGTTTTTGCTGGAAGAAAAGTTCCTATGTTTTTTGCGGTATGGCAACCATCACCAATAAAGACAACAATGTTAAGAGATTTGGAAGATTTATGTACAACAGTTAAATACATGACGTTTGAGAATCCTAATGAGCTTAGAAAGCCGTTGAGCGATTTTATGGGTTTGCTGCATTCTCAAAAATTAGCTACCGTCTAGCCCCGCGACGATATTGTTGATTTTGCGATGATTCTTCAGTTAAACGTCTGAGTTCGATTTGGGATTGTAGGCGTTGTAATCGTTTTTCGTGTTTGGCTGTGGTTAGGCGCTGCTGGATGTCGGGTAGGTTTAAAGCTTGAGCAATGTCTTTCATCTCGGCAGTCTCAGGAGCGTTCAACCAAGATTGGTGAGCGAGAAAATGTTGTTCCCACTGTTGAAGTTGTGCTTCAAATTGTTTCTTTTGAGTAAGGGCACCAGAAATGTCGTCTAAGGTTTGTACTGATTGTGAGAGAGCATGAGAGTATTTGCTGTTAAAGGTCTTAAAGAGGTTATGCTGCATGGATTGAATATACTTATCAAGCTGGTGATACTGTGACCATAGCTGCTCAAGATTCTGAGAAAGCCTGTTGATTTCATCAACAATGAAATGTTTTTCAGACTGTTGTGGTGGGCGGGAAACAGTAGTAGAGAAGTAGTTAGTAACATAATTTGCCAGTGAAAGAAGCTTGGAGTTACTAAGTTGTTGGATAGCGAATAAAATTCCCTTGTGATATTGTTCGATATCATGCTCGGTAGATTCTTGTAATAGGTGCTGCTCATGAATAAGCTGTTGCTCACTGCTTTGAAGTGAATGTGAATGTGAATGATCACTGAGGTCTTTGTTTGTTGCTGGAATTGTAGAGTCTAAGGTATCGTGTTGGTCGTGCTCTTGGTTATGCAGCTGGTGAGGAAGTGGGCGATCATTAACGGCATGGTTGGAGAGGTTAGTGATCTCTTCAGTAGGTAAGTGACTGACAGGAATAAAAACTGTTGGTTGTTGGGGTATAGGTTCAACAACTTCTGGCGTGGTTTGTTGGGAAGGCTGCTCGGTACTAAGTTTTGAAGTCAGTTTTGGTTTTTGGAGTTGAAGCTGTTTATTATAGTCACGCCAATCTTTTAAAGACTTAGCTTCAATGTGGAGCTTTTCATAAGCAAGCCCCCCTTGTGCCACAATCAGATCGTCAACACCCTTGTCAGGACCAGGGAGAGTGATGACACTGACCTTAGCGCCAGATCTCTGTAGTAGACTGCCAGTACGGGAAATAGCAATATCGATATTACGCTTGGTATCAGGTCGTGTCTCATAGTCAAAGCAAATTTTAATATCTCGATCTGGGGTAGCAAAAACAGCAAGTTCATCATGTAATCGTGCTTTAATCTCATTACCCTGTTCATCTTTACTGCGGTAGCCAGCGTAGATACCAGGTAGACCAATAGCAGCATGACCCTGAGTTAAGAGGCTAGCAGCTTTTTTAGCTCCCTCGGTAATGGTAATGGGTAAGTTGTATTTGTGAACGCAGTACCAAAAGCCACTATCGCGTTCATTCTGAGTGGGGTTGACCTTGGCTTTCTCATATATTTGATTGGCGAGCGCTGGTGGGACATCAAGCAAGAAGATACTGAGGTCAGTTTTTGGAGGGTGCTCATACTTAATTTTCTTACCAGGCTTGTCTGGGTTGTCGCGTGGCTGATTGGGCTTAAAGCAACCCCAGATTTTAGATTGGGGCTTGTTGCCTGGTGAGGTGGTAGAGAAAGAACGAGGGTCAACGCCAGCATCACACCACCAACCACCAGAATCAATGTGGGAGTATTTTCTGAGCATACCCGGACTAAGGCGACCAGTGTTAGAACGGTTAAGTTTGTCACTGTAGAACAGGTGTGCCCAGGCTTCATGCTCGTGTTCAAGAGAATCTTGTTGTAGGCTTTTGAAATTGAGAGTAGCAATCTCAGGATGAACAGCACTGCCTTTGACCATCTCAAGCCAGTGTGGTTGTTCAAGATGAGCAGGGGGATTGTAAGTGTGAGCATTTTCAGTTATCCAGAAAGCTTGAGTAGGTTCGGGAATAATAGATTGAGAATTAATAGCGTCTTGCCATCGCAGTAGGTGCTTGTCCTCTCCAGAATCTAAATGAAGGAAAAGTGAGTTACCTGAGACGGCTTGAACTTTGCCCCAGCCGTAATTTTTATGGAAGATGCGTCGTTCTGGAGTAAGCCACTCAGGAGTAGGGAGAGATGGGGCAGGAGCAGTGATTTTGTGATTAGTTTCTAAGTTGGGAGAATTTTCATTTGCCTTACCCTCAGATGTCTGTATAAAGCTTTTCTGTAAATTCTCCCTTGCTAATTCTTTAGGTTGATATGTTGTGCGATCGCTAGGATTGTGTTTTGGCCTGGACTGTAATGCGCGCCAGAGCATCTTGTCTTTGTCGTCTGTATAGAGCTTGAGATCATACTTGGCACGGCTAACAGCAACGTAAAAGTTCTCTTTAAAAAGAGTGTAATCAGCAGCAACAAGCACACGGGCTGCTGTTTTCCCTTGACTACTATGGACAGTGCTAACGAGCGCGTAGTCGAGGTGATGGGCAGCGCTTAGATCCAGAGTTTCTAAGTGGTTGTCTTCTAGGTATTGGATAGTGGCACTATTGCCAGAAATGGCCTTAACCGTGAACTCTTGACCATTGCGCCGCCCCAGGAGTTGGTCATTTTTAGTCCAGCGCAGGCGATCTCCAACAGCAATTTCAATTTGTTGGGGTTTGTAAACGGCTTTGTCAAACCAAGTGTCTACTTGCAGATGCCTACCGTCAGCAGCTTTAAGAGTTAGAGCATCATTGTCTTTGCCAATAACTTCATAAAGTTCTCCTTTGTTCAAGCCGCGACGCTTGTAGCTACGGGTGGGCATGACAAGATCACCAAGTTCAAAATTATGGGTATAGCGCATTTGAACAGCGGTGAAGTTGTTTTTAGGTTGAAGTCGGGTGGTAGTAACTTGCTCACCCAGGCTACCCTCGGCTTGAAGTTGCTCCCGAATAGCTAAAGTAATAGCTAAGCGAGAGGCGTTAGTGCCAGCTAGTACAAGAGTTTGGGCGCGTTGTTCTGGGGTGGCACTCATGTATTGTGAAGCGATGGCACCCACCATTTCATCAGGAGTGACGGTTTGAATGTAGTTATGTTTGTCAAGTTGCTCAAAACCGTCTTGAATCTTGTCATCTGCAATCAAGTCGACAGCTAATTTGAGGCGTGGATCTCGCTGACGATGGGATTGATGAAGGTAAGCAGTTTTAATTCCTGCTTGTTGTAAGGATCTAAAAGGACTACCAGCTTCAACAGCTGATAGTTGGCGAGTATCACCCACGAGAATGACTCTGGCATTTTGGTTGGTAGCACGTTGCAAAAGTTCAAGACCAGCTTTAGCACTGAGCATCCCAGCTTCATCAACGATCCAAATTTGGTTTGGTTCGCCCTGTTGTGGTTCCTCGGAAACTAGTAATCTAGCAACAGTTTCAGCCTGGATACCTAATTCATCACCCAAAACCTTAGCAGCCATTGAACTGGGGGCAAAGCCCTTAACAGTATAGCCATGAGTTTGGGCGATTGTTTGAAATTCTTTAAGTGCAAAAGTTTTACCAGCGCCAGCAACACCCTGCCAAGCAATGAATTGATCTGTGGTAGTGGCAGCAAGTTCAACAGCTTGACATTGCCCAGGATTAAGAGTGGTCTGTTCTAGGTGATGTTCAACAGCTTGTATTTGAGCAATAGGTTGAACTTTATCTTGCCCTTGAGACATTAAGCTAATGGTTGCAGTCTCTCGTTCTACTGCGCTTTTGGTTGTGAAGTAGCGATCTTGCTGTGCTAGGCGAACTAACTCTGAATGGTCTTTGATTAAAGATTCAAGGCCATTTAGGTCTGTAGCTAGATTCTGCTGGAGGATGAATTTCTCTAAGTCTTCTTGGTAAAACTTGGTATTGCGCTCACTGCAATGAGCAATCGCATCATCTAAATGTTGCTTGGTAACGGGGATGAGTTGTAAATCAGGTTTGGGATCGCTCTTTTCGGGGAAAGTGATAGTTAGTTCATTGGATTTATCCAACCAAATAGAGATGAGTTCCTCTGGCTGATGAGCCTTTTTGGTCTGACGGGTAATTTCCCAAATTATTTCACGTTTGTTCCAAGTAGATTCGGGACCAGCTTTAGATAAGATTCGTTGGTGCCGTTGGGAAAAAGCTGATAAATCTTGGTTGCGAAAGCCTTGAATTTCAAATTGACCATGTGGCTTGTTCTGAATCTGGTAACCCAACTTTTGAACTTCATGGGCAAGAAAGCTTTGGTAGGCCATGCCCAAAAATTTCCTGTTGTGGTAGATACTATCATTGCGAAGGCTATACCATTTTTCATCTACTGAGTGTGGCTCTGACTGTAGTTGAGTCAGATTCATGATCAGTGCATGGGTATGCAGGTGGGGATCTAGATCTCTGCTTTCTATGTGGTCAAACTGTGCAGCAATGAGATTGCCAGTGTGGACAGTTTTAGTATGATGATTAGCCGTGAGTCTGGTTGAAGTATAACGCTCCTCAATCAAAGCTAGAGTTTTTTCGACAGCTAATAGATGTGCATCCACAAGTTTAGTGTCACCAGCAACCAAAGCGGTGAGGCTAACACTTTTGGGAGCACAGAAGGTGCAATCAATAGCTGCTCGCCGTGTGGAAGAATTGAACGGCTGACGAGTGATTTGTTGATCACCATCAGGGGAGCGCCCATTCATAAGGTTGAAAAAAATCTTTTCATCAACTGCACCGGATAAGTTCAATCGTTGCGCACCCTTTCCCGACCAGCGTGTTTTGTCTGGAGAGTGGTCGTGTTTAAAATAATTGACTGCTTTTTGAGAAGTTGTGTTTTTGCAAGTCAACATTTTTTGAAGACAGGGTAAGGTTGAAAAAAAAATTTTTGATGCAGTTTGAAGGAAGTTTTTACAACTTCAATGATAACAGAAATTTATGATTTGCAAAAAAAGGGTTGCGTACTGTGCGAAGACAAAAGAAAAAATGACTTTGCTCTTGTTAAAGGTGGAGTCATTTTTGTTGAGGATTAGTCTAGATTTAATCCAGGATTATTTCAGGATTATTCTAGGATTATTCTAGGATTATTTCAGGATTATTTCAGGATTAATAAATTGAGTTATAAAAATAGATTAAGTCTTTAATGAAATAATTCTCAACTAGCTACCTGGAATAATCCTGGAATAACTATTATCCCAGGATTATTTCAGGATTTTTATAGGATTATCACAGGGTTATTTTGGTATTTTTTGACGATTTATTTGGTTATAATGAGAGCAAAAATTCGCTATTTTTAGGGGTTGAAGATGGTTGCTCAAAAACCACTCCCATCTATGTTGACTTTGGATGCAGGTTGGTCGGATACAAAAGTGATTTGGCGGGTTACTCCATTTAGACCTCATTTACTGATGATGCCACCAGAAGTAGCTGAAATTTCACGAGAGTCAATCGACTTTTACAAGTCACGGCGAGTCACAACTCCAGATCCAGAGAATGAAGTTTGGGTAGAGTATGAAGGAATCTATTATGCTGTTGGTTTTTTAGCCCAGAAACTGAATGCACATGTCGCACTGTCTGAGCGAAAATATGAGGCGGCGATCGCAAAGGTACTGGCATCTGTGGGAGTGATGGCAGTGAAGGAAGGATTGCCAGAAAAATTTGAGCTAGCGTTAGCATTACCATTGCCTTATAGCGAATGGACGGATCGACATCAATTGGAGAAAGACATAAAAAAAGCTTTGTCAAACTTTACATTTTGTGACAAACAGTTATTTGTAGATTTAGAAGTGTTGTTATCAGTGCCAGAAGGAGGTGGACATGTGATGGCAGTGGGAGAAAAGCTAGGAGCTGCCTTCAATCATAAAAAAATCATCTCTGTAATGTGGGGGTACAAAGATATCTCAGTCATACAATTTGATAAAGGAGTGATTAGTGGTAGGACTGAGCCAATGGGATTCTATAAGATGATCGAGATGATCCAAAGCCGAATCTCAGGGTACAACTCTAGAGACAGAGAAAGAGTCCTGCTACAAACAGTCCATAGTGTAGGGAAGGACATTAAGAGTAAAAATGTTAAGCATTTGGCATTGTCACATAATCCGGGGCGCAATTCAGAGGAAGTGGAACAAATTACAGAAGTTATACGCTTTTGTCGTAATGAGTATTGGGAGATGGCTTGTAGAGTGCTGCGTCATCAAATCCCATTGCAGAGTGATGAAATAATCGTTGGCGGGGGAGTTTGTGACTATTACAGAGGAGAGTTGCGCAAGTTCTTGACGGAGAACTTTTCTTCCTCAAACATTTCTTGGGGTGCATCGTTGGAAGAGGATGTACAAATAGCATTTAATTTAGCAGCCAAAGAGAGGGCGCTTTGTAGCAGGCTAACGGATGCTTACGCGCTCTCAAATTTTTTACGGTCGCGAGTTTATCCAATTGAGGAATTAAGGATTGAGCAAGATGGCACGTCCAAAGAAAATATTGAAAAGTAGAACGGTGGAACTTCGTTTGCAGATTGCAGTAGAAGTTGGAAGCCGTGAGGAAAGTTTACTGAATTATCTAAATAATGATAATGTCCGTCCGTTTAGTAAAAGTCAAATGTTTATGACGGCATTGTTGCCATTTTGGCAAAGCTTAGTGGCGCTGCATCAACAGCAGCCATTAGAAAAGGTGATAAAAAGCTTAGAAAACAGTAGATACTTGTGGGAGTTACATGAACAGTATTTACGTAGACACATAGAGGCACAAGAAATTAAGCAATCCTCTTTACAACTAGTAGTAAAATCTGAGCCTGGTGAACCTGGTGAGCCTAGTGAGCTTGGTGAGCAGGAGAAGCACGAAGATTTATCTGAGGAAACTGATACTCCTCAACAGGTTTTTTCAAAAAAAGAGGAAGTAGCTCAGTTGCCTTTCAACCCTTTTGGGGATGAGACTGTTTTTATTAGGAGTTGAGTGTATGCATAAGCGAGAAGAGGTTTTTGGGAATTTGTCATCTGAAGAAATTACTGAATCTTTAAAAGCTTGTCGGCTAATTGATAAGGAGCAGTATTCAATTGAAGAGAGGGAACTGTTTAAGAGATGTCGTTCTCTGATAGAGTCAGGAAAAACTTATGATGAAGTGGCTCAAAGCTTTGAGCAAGATGGGTACTTTCACAAAGCTGTAGAAGCTACTCAAGAAAGTACTAAGAGTGAGAAACCAGCTAAAAAGGGTAAAAAAACGACGATTCATCTTTCGGATTTGCTGACACTGGCTCGCCAGCAAACTGAAAAGCGAGTTTCACTCACTGACATTGCCAAAATATTGGAAATTTGTAGACTACCAGAGAAAGAGGAGTACAGCCCCGACGAGCGCGATCGCTTTGTGGAAGCGTGTGGCTTAATTAAGGATATGGATAATGCTGAGAGTGTACAAGCTGAGAGTGTACGAATTGAACAGGAGATTAGTACTTCAGCGATCGCCTCAGAAGATAGGCTAATCAATTTAGTGGAAAAGGTGACCGACGCTCGTGCTCGCAATGTGTCAGGACTAGTGAATACATTGTATTTACAGAAAGTGGCACAAAATTTGGTTCAAGGGCAGGCTGATTTAGATGCTTTTTACTCAGGATTAGAGGAGAGGATTCTAGCTAGAATCGAGGGAAAGTCCCAGATCCCCTTAATTATGGGAGCGAAAACGATATCTTTAACAGGCTCATCAGCCACGCCGACACAATTGGTAGGCGAATTAGAGAATACAACGAGCGTAGAATCGAGCAGCGAATCGCCGCCTACTCCAGAACAATAGATATAAGGGTAGAAGAAATTAGCGAAACCAAAGCATCTGTAATAGCTGAAGAAAAATTGCAAGCATCTCAACAATGGACCCAACTGCTAAAGCAGCAAAAAGCTCTCAAGGATCAGGAACAAAAGCAAAAATGGGAGGACATGAAAGTTAGATTAACCTGGCTAGCTATTTGGTTAGGTTCTGGGTGGTCTGGGTGGACATTTTATATCTTATCGATGATGGTAGCGGCAATGACTGGAGGAATGATATTAATTAATGTGCCATCTTCAGTCTCTTGCCCTGCGTTACTGAGCTGGTGTTATTTTCTGCGCCTGGATAAATCAACTATAGTTCTTCCGGAGCAGAGAGAGGAAATTTTGCAGAAATACTTAGAACAACATTTAAAGTCGCCTAACCGTAAAGAGAAATCGCCAACAAAACGCAGATGAAAATCGTTAATAAAATTAGAACATGCCAAAAACATACATTATCCCGGTCCAATCGGTTGCTCAGCTGCAATCGCAAGGTAGTCACCAGTTTTTTGTAGGAGCAGCAAAAATTAATAATTTCCCAATCGATTTGCCTTTAACACCAAACATTAGAGAGCCAAACAAAAAAACACTTCTGTTCAAAGAGATATTAGAAACTTTAAATTCTGCACCGGAAAAGTTCTTTGATAGAAACAATGGCATCAAAATATCTGCGCACAAAGTAAGAGTTGTAAAAACGTCGGCTGGGGATGAATTACATGTTGAAGTATTGGAGACTTCAGAAGGATATAATCATCATGGCGTGAGTGATGGGGGTCACAGTATTGCGGCATTCAGCAGTGCGATCGCACAAAAATTCGACTTAAAAAAAGCGCTGGTAAAAGTTGAAATCACATGCGGATTGACAGAAGAAGAAGTAGCGGTTAATGCCTTGACGGCTAACACAACTTCCCCAGTAGACAGGCGCTCAAAAATTAATGCAGCTGGGGGCTACGACTTCATCAAAGAGTATGTTCAAAAACTAGAAAAAGAAGAAGGAAGTAAATATAAAATTGCTTACTATCAAAACCAAACGGGAGTGCCGAGGGATGCACGTTGCTCAATTCAGCATCTTTGCAAAATACTGATTTGCTTGGATCGAGTCAGATACGATTACAGCAAAGCTGGAAAAAGTCAACATCCAACAAGCCTGACTGTGCCTCAATTTCTCTCATCAAAAGAAATTGAGAGATTAGAGAGGTTGTTGCCTTTGCTGTCTCAAGGGTTATGGATTGAAAGAGAACTTTATAAGCTTCTAGAAAAGCACATTACTAACCCTGCTATCAAGGGGACTTGTAATTTAGCTTCAATTTCTCTCAACGGGAATTCACTCCTAGCTGATGGCAGTGCTTTTGGTTTCAAGGCTCCTGCTATTTTGTCGTTGCCAATTATCGCTGCTTTTAGAGTATTTTTGGATGAT
>JAJPJF010000231.1 GCA_021324415.1 Nostocales cyanobacterium Centralia_MAG_434 | reverse complement strand
TTGCAGCCCTAATTCTTTACCGATTCATCTACTATTTTTTACCTCTAGGAATCTCAGTGATATTATTAGGGTTCTATGAATTAAAACAACGCAGATCTCCCTCTAGGAAGAAGTCAAAAATAAAAACTCAAAATTCAAAAATAAGCTCCCATCGATAAATTATACTATTCACCAACGGTAGATGACTAGGCATTTCACAAATGTGAAATTAAGATAGAACAGATTTTCGTCAACCCCTTGTGAGGAGAGAGAAGAAATAGTAATGCCAAGCTCTAAAAATACGGGTACTGCATCGTCTCAATTAATTCATAGTGCACCGTTTGCAGTTATTGTTGCACTATTGATCTACATTCTATACAGACTTTTACCAGTTTTAGAGCTAATTGCTCTTGCGGCATTGATTGCTTTAATCTTCCGAACTCTGCTGGAGTGGTTGCAAAAAATTGTCAAATCGCCTTGGCTTGCTGTTTTTATATTAATTGGGTTAATCACAGGATTTGGCATCTTGCTTGTTTCTGTCGTCATTCCTAGTGTAATTGCAGAGACTCAAGATTTATTAACAACACTACCACACTACTTAAATACACTGAGTACACGGATTGAACAGCTTCACAGCCAGAATAGTTTAATTCCAGACCTTACTCAAGAAGTTACACAATTGAAGAACACTGCTCACCAAGTGCTAAGCCAGGTTCCACTTGTGTTACGCGAAGCCCTCAGTATACCGCTAGAGTTTGTTGCAACACTCATTCTCTCTTTATACATGGCTTACGATCCCAATGCATTAATCAATGGCATTCTCCGCCTCATACCTCGCAGACATCACCAACAGTTTCAACACTTTCTCTCGGCTGTCAATGTGAGATTGCGGGGTTGGATTTTTGGCACAGGCATCGCTATGCTATTTCTGGGTTTAGGGGCAACTCTCGGACTTTGGGCTTTAGGAATTCCATCACCCCTTGCCTTTGGAATCATTGCGGGTTTACTTGAGGTGATTCCTTACGTTGGTACAATTGTAGGCACTGTTCTACCAGCACTAGTGGCCCTGAGCTTGTCACCAGTGAAACTGTTGTTGGTTCTTGGATTGTTCTTAATCTTAAACCAGGTAGATGCACATGTTATTCAGCCTTTAGTGATGGGTAAGCAAGTCAATCTTCACCCAGTCATGGTCATCTTGACATTTCTTATTATGGGTAAGCTATTGGGGTTTTTTGGTGTGCTTTTAGCAGTCCCTATAGCTGCTGTTTTTGTCTCAATCATCGATGAGTTTACCACCAATCAATCTACCACAGATGAAGCATCAACTTACCAGCAGGAATCTTAAAGATGTTTATTTGCTGTTGGTATGAAATTTAAAGACTGTAGAAAAAGCTACAACTTTGAGATGCATTTGGTAGCTTTGATTATGAGAGTGCCCTCACATCGATCAAAATGAGCAAAAATTCCAGTTTTGACCAAATATGGCAAATTCCCCCCGAACCCATTGATCTTTTACTTGATGCTCCACCCCCTCCAAAGATTTTGCTGTCTCCTAATCGAGAATGGATGGTTGAGTTAGAGTACTCCCAATTAGTTCCTATTGCTTTGCTGGCAGAACCTGAGGTTGGTCTAGCAGGACTGCTGTTAAATCCTAGAATCCATGCTCCGTCCCGCTATAACGCTTACCAGAGTATGAAGGTGAGATCAATCACCTCTCCTGAGAAGAGCAAACAAGTAAAGTTACCAGAAACCGCTCAAATTACTTCCCTTAAATGGTCCCCTGATAGTGAAAAACTGGCCTTTACCCTGGTCCAAGCTACAGGGATAGAACTTTGGGTTCTTAATATGACAGAGGCAACTCCTTGGCGCATAACAGAACCAATTCTCAACTCTACTTATGGAAGTCCATATTATTGGTTATCGAACGACGCGCTTATCTGTAAGTTCATCCCACCTGATCGAGGAGACGTTCCGATCGCATCTGCTGTTCCTACTGGACCAATTATTCAGGAAAACTTAAATTGCAAAACTCCCACTCGCACCTACACAAATTTACTAAAAAACCTCCACGATGAGGCACTATTTGAATACTACTTAACCTCGACTTTAGAGAAAGTAACTCTAGATGGTAACCGTAGTCTATTAACACCTGCTAGCCTCATTCACACTGCTATACCTTCTCCTGATAGCAACTTCATTCTACTGACTACCCTACACCGACCGTTTTCTTACCAAGTTCCAGTCTCCTACTTTCCCAAGACTATTCAGGTCATAGATGAAGCAGGAAAATTCATTTATGAGGTCGCTGATGTACCTCTTTACAATCCTCGTTCAACTAAGTTTGACGAAGTCCGAACAGGAAGGAGATTAATCTCTTGGCGACATGATGTCAAAGCCACATTATGTTGGTTAGAAGCCTTAGACGATGGTGACCCAACCTGTGATGTTCCCAAACGGGATGCTCTTTTTCAACTTGATGCTCCCTTTACCGATGCACCGCAGCAACTCTGGCAGTCTGAGCACCGCTTCCGGGGTCTTGGATGGGGCAGAGAAGATGTAGCTCTTGTGTGGGAACGATGGTACGATACCCGCAGTGAGAGAGTCTGGCGGATCTATCCCAACAAACCTGAAACACCGCCACAACTTTTATTTGATCGCAGCTATGAAGATAAATATAGTGATCCCGGTTCTCCACTCATGACATCCGGACCATATGGGTATAAGGTTTTGCGTTTTGCACCTGATAGTCATAGCATTTACTTGAGTGGTCGTGGTGCATCTCCACTGGGAGTATACCCGTTTTTGGATCGCTTGGATTTAGAAACAGGAGATACACAACGCTTATGGCAGTGTCAAGATCCCTACTTTGAAGAAATTTCCTATGTTCTGGATAACGAAGCACAAACTTTGATCACTCGTCGCCAATCCCAAACTGAACCACCCAATTATTTTCTTTTTTCCCGTGGTGACAATTTTTCTCCCATTGTGCTGACAGATTATCAAGATCCAGCTCCTCAACTGGCGGGAATTCATAAGGAGTTGGTAACATACCACCGGGCAGACGGTGTACAGCTATCAGCAAAACTGTATCTACCCTCTGGCTATGATGTGAACCGAGATGGTCCTCTACCAACACTTTTCTGGGTTTACCCAGAGGAATTTAAAGTCCGAGAGTATGCAGGACAAGTGACTACTGCTGAAAATACTTTTAGTCGTCCCAATCGAGCTTCTGTTCTCTTTTTGCTCACTCAGGGTTATGCAGTGCTTTCTGGTCCCACTCTGCCGATTATTGGCGAAGGTAACACAGAACCGAATGATACTTACGTAGAGCAATTGATCGCTGGAGTCACTGCGGCGGTTGACTATGTGGTTCAGCGTGGTGTTGCTGATCCCCAAAGTATTGGTGTGGGAGGTCACTCTTATGGAGCCTTTACTACAGTAAATTTACTAGCGCATACAAATCTGTTTCAAATGGGAATTGCCAGGAGTGGAGCATATAACCGTACTTTGACCCCATTTGGCTTTCAGGGAGAACAGCGCAATTTTTGGGAAGCAGCTCAGACTTATATTCACATGTCTCCTTTTACTCATGCGGCTCAAATAAAAGCACCACTACTACTCATTCATGGAGAAAACGACACTAATGCTGGTACATATCCCTTACAAACAGAACGACTGTATGAGGCACTTAAAGGACTAGGAGCAACCGTACGCTGGGTCATGTTGCCATTAGAAGATCACAGCTACAACTCTCGTGAAGGGGTGGCTCATGTGCTTTGGGAAATGGTGAATTGGTGCGATCGCTATCTTAAAAAGCGGGCATAGGGCATGGGGAATAGGGAATAGGGCATTTGGAGTTAGTTATCCCCCTAGTCCCCCTAGTCCTCCTAGTCTCCCTAGTCCCCCTAGTCCCCCTTGCCCTATTTAATTCCTCAGCTGCACTGGCATAGCTAAATATGTCATTTTCACACCTCCTAAGGGCGTGAAGATGACTGGGGTTAAAGCCTGATTTAACTGCACAAGAATCTCTGAAGTGGGCAATGCTTTTAAACCTTCCATTAAATACTTAATATTAAAAGCTATATCTATGCTTTCTCCAGATATCTGTGCTTGCATAGACTCCATAGCACTGCCTACATCTTGAGCTTCACAAGATAAGGTAATCTCCTGTGCTTCACTATCTAAACTAACCTTCACAATATTATTTTTCTGATCGGCTAAGACAGCAATTCGTTCCAAGGCACTTAAGAATTGTCGCCTTTCTAGAGTGAATTCTCGTTGAAATTGGCGTGGGATGAGTTGACGGTAAGCTGGATACTGTCCTTCTAGCGTGCGGCTTGTTAACCTTTGATAAGCCAATTCAAAAACAACTTGACCTTGATCAAAATACAAGCTGACAAGCTCATTCTCGGAGTTACTATGAGCTAACATCCGCTCTAACTCACGCAAGGCTCTAGCTGGTACTGTCACCTCTAACTGATTTTCTGTATCTGCTGTTTGGCTCTCGTTGGTTGTTTCTACGACTGCCAAGCGATGACCATCAGTAGCTGCAAATTCTAATGTGTCCTGTTTAACTGTTAAGTGAACACCAGTAAGCACCTGCTTGGTTTCATCAGCACTTGTAGCGAATAAGGAACCCCGCAGTCCCTCAATTAGTGCAGATGCAGGGAGATGAAGCACTTGAGCATTTTCAATCACAGGTAGTGCGGGAAAATCCTCAGCTCCCATGGCTCGCATTTGATAACGTCCACTTTTGGGTGTGAGTGTCACAATTAAACCTTCACTACCGAGAGTATTACCAGCAGAAGCTGATTCATCTTCCAAAGTAATTTCTCCCTCTGGAAGACGAGAAGTAATATCGTTGAGCAACTTAGCAGGAATGGCAATTGATCCTTCTTGCAGGACTTCCGCACTAAAGCTTGTGCGAATACCCAAACTTAAATCAAAGGCGGTTAAACTGACTTGATTAGTTTCGGCATCTGCTTGTAGTAGTACATTGGCAAGTACTGGATGTGTTGGACGCGACGGTACAGCACGGCTGGTGAGTGAGAGGTTAGTACTGAGATCACTTTGGGTGCAAACTAATTTCATGGTCAGATTCGGCTTGTGTGTTGGATATGGTAGCACCCTTATTGTGGAACAGGGAGATACAGAGGAAGAGGGGAGCATGCCATTTTTGAATAAGTAGTGTGTTCGCGAAGCGTGTGCTTTGCACTCACGTCTCGCTCACGTGATATACCTAGCGAGCAAGATGCTCGCACTACAAAATAAATCTACTAATTTATGGTCCTGTGGAAACTGTGGACAACTTGAAACATAATACAGATGACTGGCAGTTCCATAGATTCACAATTGTGGAAAACTTGTGGAAAAACTATGGAATTTTTCCACAGGGTAGTGACAACCAATAAGATTTTAAGTATCGAATGCATGTTTTCCACAGAATGCGTCTGAGTTTTCCACAAAGGATGCTTACGTTTTCCACAAATTTAGTTGATCTTAATCAAAGTTTATACTTCACTTAATTATTGCTGAGCAGCTACTCTAACCGTTGGGAAAGATGACGACAACATCAGTTGTGGAAAACTAAAAATCAAAGTGTCAATTTGATTTATGAGAACGGCTATTCATGTTAATGCGATCGCTCAATTGACGTAGTGTTTGTAATAGACTGGGATCAGCTTCTCGGAGTTGGGCGATTTTTTCACAGCTATAGATGACCGTTGTGTGATCTTTACCACCAAACTCTTCTCCAATTCTAGGTAAACTTAAATCCGTATGTTGTCGCATCAGATACATACCTATTTGACGCGCCCAACTAATTTCCCGCCGACGTGAATTGCTTTTAAGATCTTCAATTGAAACATCAAATGCATCAGCGACGATTGTTAAAATCACATCTGGGGTTGCTTCCACCTTCTCAATTGGTGGTTCTAAAACTGGTGCAATATTTTCTACAGTCATAGATAAACCCCAAATAGAAATATAAGCAAGAGAGCGAATCAAAGCTCCCTCTAATTCTCGAATATTAGAAGTGTAGTTAGAGGCAATATACTCGATCACATCTTTTGGTAGACGAATATTTTCATACTCAGCTTTTTTTTGTAAAATCGCCATTCTAGTTTCTAAATCCGGTGGCTGGATATCAGCAATAAGTCCCATAGAAAAACGAGAACACAAACGTTCTTGTAGCCGAGGAATTTGGTTAGGTGGACGATCAGAGGCAATCACAACTTGCTTACCAGCCTCATGTAAAGTATTAAAAGTATGAAAAAATTCTTCTTGGGTGTATTCCTTACCCTCAAGGAACTGAATATCATCGACTAAAAGCACGTCAGCAGCGCGATAATGCTCGCGGAAGCTTTGCATACTATCTTTGCGGATAGCAGTGATCAAATCATTCGTAAACTGCTCAGTGGAGACATAAAATATGTTTGAATCAGGACAAATTTCTAAGCGATAGTGACCGATCGCCTGCATAAGGTGAGTTTTACCTAAACCCACACCACCACATAAAAATAAGGGATTAAACTCTCTCCCAGGTGATTCTGCAACTGCCAACGCTGCTGCGTGAGCCATGCGATTGTTGGCACCAACTACAAATCTCGAAAATACATACTTCAAATTTAAATCAGTCGTTCTTGCCCTGTTTTTGACAACACTTTCAGGAGCAACAGCTTGGGCTGGCAAGCCCCAAGAAATGTCTCGTTCACTCAAAGGAGAAACTTCATCACCTTTGGCAACTGTTATGTAAATTTCTACTGGATAACCAAGAATATCTTGGACTACATTGGCTATTGTTTTTATGTAATACTTCTGTAGCCAATTACGGGCAAAGGGGTTAGGAGTACGAATGACCAAGCAATGATTGTCCAATTGCTCTGCACTGGCAGTTTTTATCCAAGTTTCAAAGGTGGGACGAGATAGCTCTAATTGCAAGCGCTCCAATACCTGAGTCCACAAACTTTCTATGGTAATTTCCATGATCTACACCAATGCCAGCAATGGTCATAACAGAAAATACAAGTCAGCGCCAACTTAGCAAACTATACTCTACTAAAACAACTTTTTAAGTTGTCATCATTCTTGGATTTCCCAGTAGGCAAGATTTTAACACCCACTCACACGGAGAAGCAAAGACAGATGAAGAAAACGCAACATGACCTGAAGCCAGTTATAAAAACTGATTTTTGCCTAAGCAGAGGAAGAACAGGGGTCAATTCTTGTGTACTGCCAAGATCTGTTCTGTCTATATTCATAGGTAGTATGATAGCTATGTCTTTAGGAAGTTGCTCTGTACCTACAAAGAAGCTTGTTGACACTCAAACACCTCAGTCTCAGACTCAACCCCAAGATGCCACTGAGGCTCATTCTGAAGCTGTTCCGCCCCCACAAAGCGTTGCGTCTGCGGGCGATCCCAACTTTATTGTCGCAGTGGTACACAAGGTAGGACCTGCAGTCGTTCGTATTGATTCCACTAGAACCATAACTTCTCAAGCACCAGATGAGTTGGAAGATCCTCTTTTGCGGCGATTCTTTGGAGACAGAGCTCCATCTGAACCAAGACAACAGATAGAAAAAGGTAGTGGCTCTGGATTTATTATCAACGCTAATGGTCAAATTTTGACCAACTCCCATGTGGTCAATGGCGCTGACACTGTAACAGTCAAACTTAAAGATGGTCGTACTTTTAAAGGGCGTGTGCAGGGAGAAGACCCAGTCACGGATGTTGCTGTTGTTAAAATTGATGCCAATAACTTACCAGTTATCGCTTTGGGTAACTCTGATGTTTTGCAGCCAGGAGAAGCAGTGATTGCGATCGGTAATCCTTTGGGTCTAGATAATACCGTAACTTCTGGGATTATTAGCGCTACAGGTCGTTCTGCAAGCGACATCGGTGCAAGCGACAAACGCGTCGATTATCTTCAAACTGATGCTGCCATTAACCCTGGTAACTCTGGTGGTCCCTTGCTGAATATTCGTGGTGAGGTGATTGGCATGAATACCGCGATCATCCGAGGTGCACAAGGACTAGGATTTGCAATTCCCATTAATACTGCACAGCGGATTGCTCAACAATTGATTGCTAATGGTAAGGTTCAGCATCCTTATTTGGGTGTACAAATGGTGACATTAACGCCGGATATTAAACAAAAAGTTAATACTAGCCTAGGTGTTAATTTAACAGTCGATCAAGGAGTTTTATTAATTAATATTATTTCTCATAGTCCAGCGGCGAATGCTGGACTACGCATAGGTGATGTCATTCAAAAGATCAATAACCAACCTGTTGCTACCATTGAAGAAGTACAAAAGCTAGTAGAAAACAGTAAGATAGGGGTTCCTGTACAATTACAAATACAACGCAATGGGCAACCTGCACAAATAGCGGTAACACCTGCACCTTTACCAGTATCGAGTCAAAGATAAATAAAGATCTAGTAATTGTATTTGTTAGGAGTATATAAACAATGGCAGAGTTACTTCCAGTCATTCAGTTAGGCAATCCAACGCTGCGGCGAAAAGCCTCTTTTGTAGAAGATATTCATAATGAGCGTATTCAGAAACTAATTGATGATTTAATGGCAACAGTTGCCCAGGCTAACGGAGTGGGAATTGCTGCACCTCAAGTTGCAGAATCTGAGCGTTTATTTATTGTGGCATCTCGTCCAAATCCCAGATATCCCAATGCTCCGGAAATGGAACCCACTGCAATGATTAATCCTAAAATTCTCGCAAATTCGACCGAAGTCGTTAAAGGCTGGGAAGGTTGTTTGAGTATTCCGGGAATTAGGAGTTTAGTTCCCAGGTATCAAGCAATAGAAGTGGAATATTTTGACCGCAATGGTAAGCTGCAAAAGCAAGAATTTACTGATTTCGTAGCTCGTATATTTCAACACGAGTACGATCATCTTGATGGGATTGTCTTTTTGGATCGCATAGAAAGTAGTCTAGACATCATTACTGAGCAGGAGTACCAAAAGCTGGTCGTAAATAATTCTAAAGAGTGATTCTTTAGCCAGTACTATTGAGTTAAAGTTAACCTATTGTTAACCTTTTGGCTTGAGTTCCCTATCGGGTAAATGACCAGAACCATTAGTAGTCGCGAAGGATTGAGTTCCCAGCAACAAAAGTCTTGTGACTTAATCTGTGTACAGCAGCAAAGCGATGAAGCCAGTGAACAGACGACTGAGGAACCTCCATCGTCAGCTAAACAAACACCTTCAAGAGGTATAGAGATTATCCATGCAACAACTGGGCGTGTACGCATCCGTGTCACTAACAGTGGTGATCGCTTAGTGCTGAATGCCATCTGCCAAAATTTACGGCAACAAGATGGAGTGCAAGAAGTCACTGCTAATCAACAGACTGGCAGTTTAATCGTTAAGTTTGACGAAAAGAGGCTGCCACTGTCAGTATTATTGGCAATTATTCAGCAATTAGGCATTCACCCCTCGACTTCGTCTCAGTCAGCTAGCAAGATTGATCCTTTTGCTGCATGGAAATCTCTTGATTTTTGGAAAGAACAGGGGATTTCTCTTATTCCATTGATGACAGGACTAGCAGTTACAGGCGGCTTAGGAGTGAGCGGCTTAGCGGCGCTTCCTGTCTACTTAATTACCGCAAATGCAACTCGTCGAGTCATTGGCTACCTTGAACCTCAAGTTGATTCAACAGAGAATAAGACAGCACTAGGAGAACATACGAAACAACGCGGGAAACAAGAAGTCACACAAACAAGCTCCCTCACTTCTTCACTCCCTTCCTCCTTAGCGCCACCTGGAAAGATAGCCTACAAAATAGTCCATGCTATTGAGGGACGCATCAGGTTTAATGTGCCTAGGATCGCGCATGATCGTGCTTATGCACGGCGATTAGAAAGGCTGTTAAAAACCGATAACCAAGTAATAAGTGTGCGAATGAATTGTGATGCTGCATCGATCGCCATCAGCTATGATCCCGGAGAAATACCAGTATCTCATTGGATTGGGTTGATACAGTTAGCGGATGAAGCCATCCCACCAACAATTCCTATCAAAATGACTGAGGAGTCAGAAAGTCAGGATACTGACACTCAACAGATGAAGCTTGAGACAACCCATTTATGGTCAGACTTCAAGTCTCCTGCACTCTCTGTCACCTTAGCTTTTATGGCGAATTTACCTCTAGCAGTCTAATTCAATTTGCCAGCAATGGAATTTTGATAGCAAATTAAGCAATTTAACCAACGACGCTTAGTCAGCGTTAAAAAATACTTTATTTCAGGGAAAAAAATGGCAAAAGCGGCAGCAGTGCAACGATCACTGCATCCACACCCAGTTTCACATGGAAGTGCGGTAGGGCAGAAGAGGCAATCTACTGTAGTGGAATGGAACGGTCACTCCCACAGCAAACCTCCAACAGTTACCCACAGCATTGTCCATGCAATTCCAGGAAGGATGCGATTTCGTGTGTATCGTTTGCGGCACGATCTGGATTATGCACAACGCGTCCAAATATTACTGGAGGCTGATGCCCTCATTAGTAGTGTCAGGATTAAGCCAGCAGCAGCATCTTTGACTGTTACCTATAACAAAAGTAAAGTTTGTGATGAAAAAATAAGAACAGTTGTCAGTCATCTGCTTCAAGCTGCGACTGAGGTTGTTGTTCTCAATCCCTCCAAGCTAGAATCGCAGACCGAGAAGGAAAAATCTTGGCCAGGGTTAAAACTTTCAACGGTAGCAACGGCTTTAGCTGTGTTGGGAGGACCGTTGGGATTTCCAGTTCCACCCATCATGGTGGCAGGAACTATCGCTTTGGCAACTTTACCCGTGGTCCAACGGGCATGGGATGGTATTCGCTTAGAGCGGAAGTTAAATATTGACTTTCTGGATTTTATCGCGATCGCCATTACGACTGTTCAAGGTCAGTTTCTCACTCCATCACTGATGCTGGGTTTAATTGAAATTGGTGAGAGTATTCGCGATCGCACTGCCCGTTCCTCTGCTCAGCAAACCTTAGATTTACTCAGCTCCCTCGGACAGTTTGTCTGGGTGGAACGCAATGGAGAAAAACAACAAATTCCTATCGAAGATGTGCAGCGAGGGGATACAGTCATTGTTTATCCTGGCGAACAAGTTCCTGTGGATGGTACTGTTGTGCGGGGTAAAGCGTTGCTGGATGAACAGAAACTGACCGGTGAGTCCATGCCAGTTTTGAAAAAAAAGGGACAAACCGTTTATGCCTCCACTCTAGTCCGAGAGGGACGGATTTATATTTTGACGGAAAGAACAGGTAATGACACCTGTGCTGGTCAGAGTATTAAGTTAATAGAACAAGCACCTGTTCATGATACTCGGATGGAGAATTATGCAGCAAAAATAGCCCAAAAGGCAGTTGTACCAACTTTGCTGCTTGGTGGAATTGTGTTTGCAACAACTCGCAACCCTGCACGCACAGCCAGTGTTCTCACTCTTGACTTTGCTACTGGTATTCGGGTGTCAGTACCAACAACTGTATTGGCAGCACTGACCTATGCAGCACGGCGAGGCATTCTCATCCGTAGCGGACGGGCATTAGAGAAGTTAGCAGAGGTGGATACCATTGTCTTTGATAAAACCGGTACTCTCACAAAAGGTGAGGTGAATGTAGTTAATGTCGAAAGTCTCAATCCAGCAACATCAACATTGCGGGTGCTAGAACTGGCTGGTGCTGCAGAACAGCGCCTAACTCACCCAGTCGCAGAAGCAGTGATGCGCTATGTCGCAAGCCAAGGAATCAATATTCCGTCCCGTGGTAAGTGGAATTACCAACTTGGTTTGGGTGTAGAAGCCGAAATTGATGGACAAACTGTTTATGTCGGTAGTGAGCGCTTTCTGCGTCAACAAGGTATTCTTTCAATACCTAGCAACAATACTGATACCTCACATCAAGTTCATCGTTCTTCAGCCATCTATGTGGCTAGCAACGGAGAGTTGCAAGGTAAGATAGAATATAAAGATATCCTCCGTCCTGAAAGCCAAAAAATCATCACAGCGTTGTTGACGGTCGAGGGTGTGGAAGTTCACATGCTGACCGGAGATAATAGGCGAGTCGCTAGCGCTGTTGCAGCAGAATTGGGCATTCCCCCAACTCATACCCACGCAGAAGCTTTTCCTGAACAAAAAGCCGCTGTCGTGCGTAAGCTGCATGAACAAGGCAAAACAGTAGCATTTGTTGGTGATGGAATAAATGATTCACCAGCTTTAGCCTACGCTGATGTTTCTGTCTCCTTCGCCAACGGTTCTGATGTGGCCCGTGAGACAGCAGACTTAGTGTTAATGCAGAATGACTTGCATGGTTTATTGGAAGCGATCGAGATCGCACGCCAAGCCAAGCAGTTAATTCAGCAAAATACGGGTATTATTGCCATTCCTAACTTAGCAGCATTAGTGATAGCCGTTCTGTTTGGTCTCAATCCCCTAGCAGCGACAGTAGTGAATAATGGCTCAACAGTTGTTGCTGGAGTGAATGGGTTGCGCCCAATTCTTAAAGAGGGAGTAGGGAGGAGCCACCGCGTTGCGGAGGTTCCCTCCGTTGTAGCAAGTGGTGTTAGGGAGTAGGGAGTTAGGAATTGGGTCATAATCATGACTAATAACTAACAATTATTCACTATCTACTAACTATTTAATACTCCAATAATTGTTCAATTCTTTAACAAGAGGTAAATTAACATGGCACCTAAAATTGTTGATTTTGTTGAAGACGCTGGAGCACCCGGGATCATTGCCGGTATTGGTGCAGTTCTGTTAGCACCTGTCGTTATTCCAGTTGTGGCTGGTGTAGGTAAACCAATTGCCAAATCTCTAATTAAAGGTGGACTGAGCCTGTATGAAAGAAGCAAGGGAGCATTTGCAGAAATTGGTGAAACTTGGGAAGACATTGTTGCTGAAGCACGAGCAGAACTTGCTGAGGAAAGACACCTGCCAGCAGTAGAAACCACTGCATCTGATGCTGCACCTGATAATGGTGCATAAGTTCTTATAAGTTTGTAGTAAGGGCTTTAGCGCTTACTACAAACTAAAATTTAGTCTTCAAGTCCTAGCCTAGGAGGACCAAAGAAGTGTTAATAAATGGTTCTGGTAATCAGGCTCACATGCCGATAAAAATGGAGCAAACAACTGCGGAATACCAACAGACACCTATCTATACAAAAGTTGTGAGTTCTACCCCCGAACGGCTAAGGTTGAGAATAGCACACTCACACCGTCAACCTCAGGAAATGCAACGCATTGCCAATGCTCTACAAGCAAATCCTAACGTTAAGGATGTCCGAATTAATCCTCAACACGGTAGTGTTACTATCTTCCATAAAGCTGATGAGAAAAGTCTAGAAAGCGTCTTCGCTACACTACAGGATCTAGACATTATTTTTGGTGCCCTTATACATGGAAATTCTGAAGCAGCAGTAGAAGTCTCTCAGGCTGTCATTGACTTGAATAAGCAAGTTCAGCTAGCAACAGATGGTGCAGTTGATCTGCGTTTTCTTTTTCCTTTGGGACTTGCTTTCCTTTCTATCCGACAGCTACTCAATAAGGGTCTACAATTGGAAATCATACCTTGGTATGTATTAGCTTGGTATGCTTTTGATAGTTTTATCAAGCTGCACGCAACAAGCCACTTGCAATACACAAAACAAGCACAAATTGTCATTAAACAGTGAAGTAAGTTGCTGGCTCTAAAAATTTCGCTAAAGTCTTGCGGAACCATTATTCTGGTTTTAGAACCCTTGCAAGCAGGAGCGACCAGAGTGTGAAAAAGCTGATCAATAAGCCCCTTGACTTTGTACGCGAAAGTCTAGAAGGGATGGCACTAGCTCATCCTGATTTAATTCATGTAAACTATGACCCAGCCTTTGTTTATCGAGCTGATGCACCTGTACACGGAAAAGTAGCAATTATTTCTGGTGGTGGCAGTGGTCATGAACCAATGCATAATGGTTTTGTAGGAATGGGAATGCTCGATGCTGCTTGTCCAGGAGAAGTTTTTACCTCACCTACCCCTGACCAGATGCTAGCAGCTGCTAAAAAAGTAGATGGTGGGGCTGGTATCCTTTATATTGTTAAGAATTATAGTGGCGATGTCATGAACTTTGAAATGGCAACCGAGTTAGCCTTTAGTGAAGGTATCCGAGTGCTAAATATCTTAGTTGATGACGACGTTGCAGTTAAAGATAGTCTCTATACTCAAGGACGCCGAGGCGTTGGAACCACAGTGCTAGCAGAAAAAATTTGTGGTGCAGCAGCCGAGCAAGGGTATTCTTTACAACAAGTTGCAGATCTGTGTCGCCGAGTCAACTTAAATGGACGGAGTATAGGGATGGCGCTGACGTCCTGTACTGTACCTGCTAAAGGAACACCTACATTTGAATTGGGCGATCGCGAAATAGAAATGGGCATCGGAATCCACGGTGAGCCAGGACGGGAGCGTACAAATATAAAATCAGCAGATGAAATCACTCAAATACTAACACTATCAATTCTGGAAGATTCGCCCTATAAGCGTGTAGTACGGGAGTGGGATGAACACAAACAAGAGTGGGTGGACGTAGAACTGATTGATCCTGTTTTTAACAAGGGCGATCGCTTATTAGCATTTGTCAATAGTATGGGTGGAACTCCCCTCAGTGAACTTTATATTGTCTACCGCAAACTAGCAGAAATTTGTGATCAGCATGGACTGCAAATTGTGCGAAACCTGATTGGTCCTTACATCACTTCTTTGGATATGCAAGGTTGCTCAATCACCCTGCTGAAGTTGGATGATGAGATGATTCGATTATGGGATGCACCTGTTAAGACGGCAAATTTGCGATGGAGTATTTGATTATTAAACGATGAGAAAGGAACAAATTTTGCAGTGGTTGCAAACATTTACGGATGAGATTGAACGGCATAAAGATTATTTAACTGAATTAGATGCAGCAATTGGTGATGCAGACCACGGGATCAATATGGATCGGGGTTTTAAAAAGGTGATGAGTCAGTTACCAACTGTTGCAGATAAAGATATTGGTAGCATTTTAAAAACAGTGAGCATGACCTTGATTTCCTCTGTTGGAGGTGCGAGTGGTCCTCTTTATGGCACTTTTTTCTTACGGGCAAGTACAGCAGTAGGGCTGAAGCAGGAATTAACTGCAGAAGATATGCGAGGAATGCTTCAAGCTGGGTTGGATGGTGTGCTTGTGCGTGGGAAAGCGCAAATAGGAGATAAGACGATGGTGGATGTGCTATCTCCAGCTGTAGCTGCTTTTGATCTGGCGATCACTGAGGGTAAACAGATCCAGGAAGCAATGCAACAGGCTGTAGCTTCTGCACAAGAGGGTATGAAGAACACTATACCAATGCTGGCAAAGAAAGGACGAGCTAGCTATTTGGGAGAAAGGAGTGTAGGACATCAAGATCCTGGAGCAACATCATGTTATTTAATGTTGAAGAGTTTGTTAGCTAGTTTGTGTTAATTCACCCTTCAAGTTGAAGGAAAAAACTCTTATCTGTTAAGATTTTCGTTGATCACCATGCCAGCATTTGCAATGGACGCCAACGACAGCGCAGCGATTCAAGCGGCACAAGAAAGAGTGGCTGTGTATAATCGCTCTCACTGGGGACGCATCAAAGTTTCTGATGATGATCGTCTTCGGTTCTTACACAACCAAAGCACCAATGATATTCAAAAACTACAGCCAGGACAAGGTTGTGATACCGTAATGGTGACATCCACAGCCCGCACTATTGACTTGGTAAGTTTGTATGTGCTAAAGGATGCGGTGTTACTTTTGGTTTCGCCTAACCGTAGAGAATTTCTCATGCAATGGCTGGACCGCTACATCTTCTTTTCTGATAAGGTACACTTAGAAGACATTACTGAGAAGACAGCGACTTTCAGTCTGATCGGGCCTGGAAGTGATGCCATCATCCATAAGCTTGGTGCGCAAGAGATGATTGGTCAACCCTTTGGTAATCATCAACTGATTTCTTTTCCTTCACACGAAGAGGGAGAAAGGGAAGAAGTTCGCGTTGCTGTTGGTAGTGGTTTAGCGGATTCTGGGTACACTATAATCTTGCCAGTCACTCTTGAGCAAAAGGTTTGGGATAAAATTGTCGAAGCTGGCGCAGTACCAATCAGCGATCGCGCTTGGGATACTTTACGAATTTTACAGGGTCGTCCAGTTCCAGAACATGAACTGACTGATGATTACAATCCCTTGGAAGCCGGGTTGTGGCAGACAATTTCTTTTAATAAAGGTTGCTACATTGGACAAGAAACTATTGCTCGGCTCAACACCTATAAAGGTATAAAAACATATCTTTGGGGAATTCGGTTGAGTGGTCCTGCTGTACCAGAAACAGCCATTACAG
>JAJPJF010000286.1 GCA_021324415.1 Nostocales cyanobacterium Centralia_MAG_434 | reverse complement strand
TTTGGTTCATCAGGATGTTTGGAATTACAGCAGGATATCACCGTTATTTTTCACATCGCACTTATAAAACAACGCGTTGGTTTCAATTTATTCTTGCTGTTTTAGGCAATTCTTCAGCTCAGTTAGGCCCACTATGGTGGGCAGCACATCATCGCCATCACCACCGCTATGCAGATACAGAACAGGATATTCATTCTCCGGTTGTTCATGGTTTGTGGTGGTCGCACGTTGGCTGGGTGATGTGTCCTAAATATTCCAAAACAGACGAAGAGCTAGTCCGAGATTTTGCCAAATATCCAGAGTTGCGGTGGTTAAACCGTTTCCATATGATTGTTCCTATTGCGCTAGCAATCACTGTAACTGCCATTGGTATAGCGCTTCAATTGTGTATTCCTCAGCTAAAAACGACTGGTTTACAGATGCTTGTGTGGGGATTTTGTTTAAGTACTTTGCTACTTTATCACACGACTTTTACAATTAATTCGCTTGCCCATATCTTTGGCAATCGCCGTTTTAACACAACAGATAGTAGTTGCAATAATTGGTTTTTAGCTCTCATAACTCTCGGTGAAGGTTGGCATAATAATCATCATTATTATCCTGCTTCAGAACGGCAAGGTTTCTACTGGTGGCAAATAGATTGTACCCATTATATTCTGAAGCTACTTTCATGGCTGGGAATAGTTTGGGATTTAAGAACTCCTCCCCAAAAAATCTATGAAAATTTATCTTTAATTATCACACCTCGAACTTCTAAAATCATAAGAATTGGTGATATTAATGCTGATTAAACAACAGATACTCAACCCTCATTTCCGCTTGATCAGTAGTATCCTGCTCAATTTAGGAATACTATTATTTCCCATTGCACCATCACTGGCAGAGAATATTCCTAGTATGTTCTTTGTGTCGAGTAACAATAATAAGAATCAAGTACATTACGGTATAAAATTGAATCAGGATTGCTCACCAAAAGGGAGTAAGCCAGTCTTTGCCTACTGGCGAATGAAGAATGGTTCAACTAAGAACCTTTCACAAGAACAACGCCCCGCTTTTGATATAGCTACACAATCGGTATTAGGGGACAAAGTAAATATTTCACTCAGGGTGTTTGAAAGTAGAGGTATGAAAAAACCTATAACAATACAAACCTTAAAAGTAAATGATGGAATTTGTCAAGCTAAAGCATTGATGGTAATTAATGGAGAACCTGCTGCACTGTCTAATTTTTATCTTTCTCTGGCCAATCTCAAAAAATTTTTTGGCTTAACAATTGGGGGTAAAGTTGTTAGTATCACTGTCTCTGGCTTCAATAATACTCAGCAAGCAGTTGAGGAGATAATTCTCTGCACTTCACAATGTTCTTTTGGAATCTGAGAGATAAAATAAACTCAAAAATTTTTTAAATCCTGGGTAATTTCATCTGTGATAAATCGGGGGACTAATGACCTCGTGAAAGCATATCCATTGAGCGTGAGCTTGAAACTTTTCCCCTTTTCCCCGTTAGACACGGCTACCTTTGTCGAAATAACACGCTAAATTTGTCCACACGCAAGAGAAATCATACTACTGGGTCATTTGGCACGCTTATAGCCATTTTTGTAAAATAATTTTAGGGGTTCTAATGTGTCGAGTGGTACAAGCACCAGAACCGCCTAATCGATGTTGGTGCGACTGCTGATAATCCTTCAGTATTAAAACCAATACCCGTGAATGAAATTGCCCCGAATCGAGAAACCCTTGCACAGCAAGGGATACACGTTTTAGGTTCAAACGGCAATTATTAACCCACACAACTCCCAACAGAAAATACCGCGTACTGCGATCGCCCCATCAGGGCTCTGGCGATCACCTACAGTTCGGGAAAAAGCCCAAAATTACCCCACCCTTGAGCATTTGAGAGTTATAAGCGAAATTCATTCACGGGTATTGGTATTAAAACGAGCTACCAATTGTGAAACCGCATCCCCAGAACGTCTTCCTACGCTGACTGCTGCCTGGGTATAACTTTTTCCTGATGCCACCAACAGTAAAATTTTCGCCCGTATCACATGACTAGCACTTTGACTTTCAGCACGACTAATTTTTAACAGTACCTGCACGTTCTTGTTCCGTCAAAGAGCGTAGTGGGTTTTTTGGACAACGTGACATCTGTGCATTGCCTTCCTTAGATTTAGCATCGTACTCGCTCCCCAATACGGTACGGACACATCAATGCATCAAATATTATATGTGTCCCTGCTTCCACTAATATCACTCATCTAATTTTAGGGAACGCGGCTTGGGTTCTAGGACGACTACTCGGACGCTCCATATCTCTGGCATTTTCATCACTGTCTGGGACATCAAAACAAGTCCCATCAATGACCACAACTCGTAGCCCATTTAAAAACGCTTGAAAAATCTTTAATATGCACTACACCCTATTTCCATTCTTGAGACTCATGCTTAATTTACATGACTTTCAGCCTTAACTGAACCGTATTGCAATATATTCGCTACTTTTACACCTTTTTGGTCAGTTTTGCTTCCAAGCAAACCCTGCTGTTTGTAATTAGTTTTCAGGAAAGTTTGCATAGCGTAAAAGTTGTAGATTTTGTCATAAAAGACTAACTTTTAAACAATAGCCTACAATTAGATTAACTATAATCATCTTTTAAGTAATACAATAGTAGTAAGGCTAAAAAGATTTATTTCAGAAATAGCTTCACCAGCTTGAAAACAAGTAAATCAAAAATGTATCTTTAGAAATACATCTTCTGATTTTATTTATTTTTAAAGACCAAAGTCAACGAAGGCATAATCCGATAAATAGGTAGATGAATTACATTATTAGTGGAAATAATCTTGTCTAAAATTGACAGCAATTCTGGGTATAACAAATAACAATAAACTAAAAGGAAAAAATGCCAAGACTTGTAGGAAAACGCTCTAATACTGGAGCAAACATCACCGTTCTCATCATCTTGCTCGCCATCTTTGGGGTACTCCTCGAATACTTTGGCTGGATTGACGTTGTTCCTGGCTTTGGTCGAGAGGGAAGATATTTTCAGCTAAAAAGTCAGCCAACTAACGAACAAGTGACTGGACAACCCAATCAATAAAAACTGCGAGGAATAAATGCGTAAAGGTAGTGATATTATCGATAAAGTGGTCGTCACATACAACGTGGGTAAAAAAATTGAGCGAATTCAAGATTTAATTTTCGATCAAAAACGCAATCAACTTTTAGGCTTTCTGGTAAAAGAGAAGGGACTGTTTCGGGATGCAAAAGTAATTCCTTTGCAAGAGGTGCAAGCTATAGGGTTAGATGCGATCGTCGTTAACTCGAAACAATCTGTTGTTGAGGCACATCTTGTTCCGGCAATTAAAGAGATTTTGCACCAGAATATCGTGCTGAGAGGCACGAGAATTTTCACGACAGAGGGGCTCGATCTTGGCGGACTGGTTGATTTGTGCTTTGATGAGCATAATGGACTGGTGGAAGGATACGAAGTTTCAGGTGGTGTGTTTGCCGATGCTTACTCTGGGCGATCGTTCGTTCCTGCTCCCGAAACGCTGAAAATTGGTGCCGATGTTGCTTTTGTGCCTCCTGAAACTGCTCAAATGATGGCAGAACAGGTCGGTGGTATCCGAGGAGCCGTTAACGCAACTGAAGATAGATTCCAAGACTCGGCGGAGACTGCTAACCGCAGACTGCAAACAGCAGTTCAAACCGTAAATGAGCAACTGCAAAGCTCGGTAGAGAACGTGAACCGTAGTCTACAGGACGCAAGGCAGAATGCAAGTGAGCAATTGCAGTCCGCAACTGATGCTACTGGTAGCAAACTGCAAGACCTGAATCAAGATGCGACTGCTTTGCTGACAAATAATCTGATTGACCCTGCGGAGCAAAAGGTATATGTGATTGGCAAGCACGTTGAGCAGGATGTACGGACTCCAGACGGGAATGTATTGCTACTACAGGGGCAGGAAGTCACCCTAGTCGATGCAGAAGCAGCTGATCGCCTGGGTATCCTCGACCAACTCTATCGAGCCACAGGTGGCAGTCTGAGTGCAAACATCAGCCGCAATCTGCAAGCAGCAGCAGAATCTACTAGTAATCGAATTGGGAGCGCAACTCACAGTAGCGTCACTAATCTGCGTTACTCAGTTGATGGGCTGGCTGCACGCGTAGGAATCCAACAAGCAAAAGGGCGCAGAGTCTTGCAAACAGTGCGTGCCAACGATGGCTTAATTATTGCGGCATCTGGGCAGATTGTGACTGAATCTGTTCTCGATTGTACCCAGACTTACGGTAAAGAAGCAGAATTACTCAACGCTGTCGGTCTAGATTTGGCAACCGCAGCCCGTTCTAGTGCTAATGACACTTGGTTAGAAACCAAAATTCAACTGCGCGATGGAGCAAGTATCGCCCAAAATAACCTCAACAGTTTCTGGCAAGCCTTGAAAAAGCAGTCTGAAAAGCTACAAGGACACAGCACACGGGCAATGAAGAAACAACGGATTGAACAAGCATTGGGTCGTCCAGTTACCCGCGTCATTCTTGACCCAGAAGACAACGTGATTCTGAATGTGGGCGAACTGATTACGCATCGCGCCGTCCGTCAAGCTGAAGAAAGTGGAGTTTTGAATATTTTGTTGAGTTCAGTTTATACTAAGGAGCCAGAAATCTCGGACAAGGAGTTACGTGCATCAGAACACGGAATGGCAGCCCTGGCCCATCACGGTAATGGGCAATCCCAACTTGAATCTAAATCAATCTTAATCAACTAATGCTAGATTTTAACACCTTTACTATTCTCCCACACACAGGTGTTAATTTC
>JAJPJF010000084.1 GCA_021324415.1 Nostocales cyanobacterium Centralia_MAG_434 | reverse complement strand
GCACCAATTCTTAAGGATGACAAACTATTTGGTTTATTAATTGCACACCAATGTTCTGATGTTCGTGATTGGCAGAGACTTGAGATTGATTGGTTCGCCCAGATAGCCACGCAAGTTGGATTTGCTCTTGACCATGCTAGACTTCTCGACCAGGTAGATCAAGCATATCAACTTGCTGAAGCCACCTCAGTTGAGCAGCATAAACGACAACAAGAATTTCAGCGCCAACTCTTTGAACTGCTTAGAAGCAGTGAAAATGTTGTCCAAAGCCTTTCTACAGAGGTTGGTATTAACCAGATGGAGTCTGTAAGATCTGCTTACAATCAGATTCAATTGCTTGCTGATTCCGCTCAAAGCATGCTTGCTTGTATCCAACAGGTGAAAATTCAGGAGCAGCAACTGAGTGAGACAGTACAGAATAAATGTGAGTTTCTCAACCAGATATCAAGTAACATCTGTGCTATCCAAGAAACAGTGGTAGAAGCTGCTGAAAAGGTCAACTATCTCAATCAACCTTCTCAAAAGCTTTCTGATGTTGTTAGCCTCATGGGTAGCATCATATCTCAGATGAAACTCCAAGTTATGCATACAGCACTTGAAGCCTCCCGTTGTGGAGAAGCAGGTCAAAAATTTGCTTTAATTGCTGAGAAAGTTCTTTCCCTTGTACAACAGTTGGACTCAGACGTTGCAGAAATTAAACCAATTGTAGAGGAAATACAGACAGAAATGTATGCAGTGATTGAAAAAATCCAATCTGGGACAGAACAGGCAAGTAGCGGAATGAGATTGATTGAAGAAACTCAACAGAAGCTTGGGCAACTTGTCGCTATTAATAACCAAATGACAACTCTGGTGACAGAACTTGCTAAAGCCACTACTGTTCAAGCACAGACTTCATCCTCCGCCAACCAATCTATTTTGGGAGTTGCCACTATTGCCAGCCAAACTTCAGAAAAAGCCCTGGCAGTAGCGGAGTCATTCTCAAAATTGATGACAGCTGCTCAAGATTTTCAAGAAGGTGTGGATTAGTTCAACACTCTGATATTTCCATAGGTTCTCCTACTAATTTCCACATTTGCAGGGTCTGTATTTATGGTGAAACCCAATCAAATTTCTAATTCAAGCAGGCGGAGTTATTTATGGCGATCGCCACTACCTCTAAATCCCCAGACCTCTACACCCCCAGTAAAACTAAAGACCTTAGGGTTATTAGTTTGGGTGACTGGGGATACAGTGTTTACTGTGAACGCTAATAGTATTGAAGAAATTTTTATTCCTGATACTGACCAAACTGTCAGCTTCAAAAAACAGCGATTTTTGCTCTGGCGACAACAGATGATCCCGGCTTATCATCTGGTGGAATTGTTGAACCAAGACAACTCACTTTTAGAGGAAACTTCTCAAGAAATTTTGTCAGACATTGCCGAACTGAAAAAAGATCCTGAGCCAATGTTAGTCCTGAACCAGGATCGGCAAGTTTTTGCATTAGAACCTGAGATTGAGTCCTTTGTCACAGCCTCAGAATTAGTCATTCAACCTTTTACAGATGAACTTGGACTTCCCAGTTATATTTATGGCTGTACCTCTTGGAAAGACCGTCTCCTCCAGGTCATTGATGTTGCAGTTCTTTTTAATCAGACCATGGCTCAACGTCATGCTAAAACACGCGCAAGCAACAAAACTACTTTAACAATTCCAAAAGTTAAAAAACCGACTGTTCTAGTTGTTGATGATTCTAACAGTGTACGTGAAATCTTATCCCTCACTCTACGAACAGCAGGTTATCGAGTTTTACAGGCAAAGGATGGTCAAGAAGCTATCACGCAGTTAAAGCAAAATTCAACCATTCAGCTAGTCATTTGTGATGTTGAAATGCCTAATGTCAACGGCTTTGAGTTTCTCAGTTATCGTTTCAAAGACCCGCAACTTGCAGAAGTGCCAGTTGTCATGCTCAGTACTTGCAACAGCGATCAGCATCGTCAACTAGCTATGCAATTGGGAGCCACCTCTTACTTTACGAAGCCATACATTGAGCAAGAATTTTTAGCCTCGCTCAAGGTCATCCTTCAAGAAAGCAGTTAGAGATAGCGTGATAGAACTTCAACAGTAGCAAGTCCTGTCTTTTCCCAACTAAATTGATTTGCTCTGCTAATACCTTGAATAGAAAGGCTATCGCGCAACACGGAATCAGACGCAACCAAGTGCATTGCATCTGTCATTTCTCTTGAATCATAGGGGTTGATGAGAATGGCTGCATCGCCTGCAACTTCTGGAAGAGAAGAGAGGTTAGAAGTGATGACGGGAGTACCGCAAGCCATTGCTTCTAAAATCGGCAAACCAAAACCCTCCCAGAGACTAGGGAAAACCAGAGCGATCGCACCATTGATGATTTTAGGCAATTCGCTGTAGGGCACATAGTTGAGAAATTTGACTTGGTTGATGAGCCCTAGTTCTGCCACTTGTGCTTGTAACTTAGGAGTATAGCGTTTATCAGTTGATCCTGCTAACCAAAGTTCGTAGTCACCATTTTTTAGTAGTTCTGCAAAGGCGGCTATGAGCCTATGCAGATTCTTGTGAGGGTCATGTCGTCCAATATAGAGAAAGTAAGAATGATTGCTTGTAGCGGAAATATCTTGCCTGTCTAACAAGCGAAAATGCTTGGCATCATAAGCAAGAGGAATAGGTGTAATTTTGCTAGCCCGAATGTGGCAAAATTTAGCGATGTCATTGGCTGTTGTATGAGAATTGCAAATAATGTGTTGAGCTTGAGCAAGGACTTGAGGAATGTAGTAGCGATGATAATATGTTAAAGGTGAAAATAGATTCGGAAAACGCAACGGTATGAAGTCATGAACCATCACAATAAAGCGACAGTTAGAAAATAAAGGTGCTTCTGTTTGTGGTGAAAATAAAAGCTGAGATTGTAATTTCTTATAAATTTGTGGCAATTTGAATTGTGTCCATAACAAACGATCAAAATGACCTTTTGTCCCTTGAGCCGGAGTGAGATTACCTGGTATGGGATAGCATTTAAATTCAGGATACTTTTGAGCAGTTAACAAGGTAGGAGTGAGAGCTTGTAAATACGGAAAAAGATTTTTGGCATAGTTGCTTATGCCTGTAGGTTGAGAAAAAACAATCGATAAATTAACTAATACTTTGCCCATCTATAGCAATCCTAAATGAGTTGTGAAAAATCACAGTTGTTGATAGAGTGAGTACTGCTAGTAGTAATAAGACACAGAGTAGTACGGATGGAAGAGTTGATAGAGTTCATTCAATCAAACCCAGACCCTAGAGAATTAAAGCGGGCACTAGCTGTACAAATGGTGAT
>JAJPJF010000240.1 GCA_021324415.1 Nostocales cyanobacterium Centralia_MAG_434 | reverse complement strand
TCATCACATCAATAGCGGGTTAGTGGATGATCGTAGTGATCTTAAAGGTACAACTTTATGGGGAATGGGAGATTATTTGATGGCGCTTCATGCAGCGCGCTCACTCGACATAATTTCTGCAACAGAATTTGACGAACGCACTCGTCATCTTTTAGGAGCATTAGGCAAACTACCCTTGTTTGAAGGAGAGCTACCTCATCGAGGTTATGATACGCGCTCACTGCAACCAGTAGATTATGGTGGCAACCCAACTTTGCAAGGAATTGGCTGGTCAGCTCTAGATATTGGACGGATGTTGGCTGCACTTCATAACTTAAAAAGTTATTATCCAGAATACACAACGGCTGTCGATCAAATTGTGCTTGATTGGTCATACTTGCGCATTGTGCACAATGGTATTCTCTCTAGCGCCACTGTAACAAAAGGGAAGAATGAACAAGTGGTTATCCACATTAACCCAGAAACTCGTTTGGGTTATGAGGAATATGCAGCTCGTGCTTTTCAATTGTGGGGGTTTGATGTACAACGCTCGGCTGTCGGAGGTGAATATCAAACTGCCTTAGTAGAGGGAGTAAAAGTCCCAATAGGACGTAACCGCAAAGACCCTTATCCAAAAGTTAATCAGTACACAGTAGCCAATCCTTTCTTGCTTTATGGTCTTGAGTTCGGTCTTGATCCACAAATGCGAGCGTTAGTGCAGCCAATTTTCCAAGCCCAAGCTAAGCGCTATCGTCGTACTGGAATACTGACTGCCTCTGGCACTACTTTGATTGATCGCAAGCCATACACTGTTAATAGTACGATAATTGGTCAACAACAGCCCTGGATAGCTTTAGAGGACAATGGTAAACCAGTGCCAAAAGGGCGAATAGTAAGTACAGCAGTGGCTTTTGCGTATCATGCCCTAATACCGGAAGAACACTACGCTCAAGATCTCCTACAGGCGACAACTGACTTGTATAATCCACTTGTCGGCTTCTATGACGGCTTCTATGAAACAACAGGGAAGACAGCGATTGGTTTCACCAGCAGTACCAATAGTATGGTTCTGGAATCCTTGCTTTATCTAGTTACCAATCAGCAGCCTCTAATGCGTCAAACTATCAATATGAATTCTCCTTGGTGGAGAGCTATCACTAAGGGAAATTCTAGTCGTGGTCTACCTAGTACTGCTATGCAAACAGCTAAGTTAAATTGTGATAGTTTTGGAACATACTGGACTTCAGTTGACATCCTTCTTCACTAAGCGTCTTATTGTTACTCCAGACTATTTTCAGATTTCTGACTGAATTAAGGAGCAGAAAGACCATCAGCTTTTAGCCGTGGAACGGACAGCTTGAGGCCACTTGCTTCAAGTCGGGGAACTCACTCACCCAATAGTCCTCGAGCTACATATTGCACCTAAAAGTGCAGTCTGCGCTGAGGAGTATCAATAAACTATACGCTCAACCTTGTTAGTCATGAGGTAAACTTGGGAATACTTTGTATAGGGTAATAAAATTATTACTTGAGCAAACCAAACTTAGCATACATTTTCTACTGAATTTGCTTAAATGATTTAGATAGCGGTAAAAAGTATAATGAGAGTGATTGTGCAATCCGTTTTATATAAAACGACAAATAAGCAATCTTTAGTTTGTTTAAATCCAAGAGTGTGGCAATGTGCTCCCTCCGTAATAATTGCTACTCCTGATAATTTCAATCCTGACTTACAGTTATCACCAAAAACCTTGCTGCAATCCCCTACTAATCCTATAGTTACATCACCAACTAGACCTTCAGCAAATCAGACTGTACCAAAAGTTCCTCAACCAGTCACTTCTGCAGGAATAAACTCTATACCACAATTGACTCGAGAAGCAGACAAAATTGCTGCGAAAATCGCTTGGAAGTATTTTGAGCGTAACTGGAATTCTCAAACAGGTCTAGTTAACTCAACAGATGACTTTCCATGGACAACTTGGTGGGATCAAGGTAGTGCTTTATTGGGAATTGATGCAGCTCGACAATTGGGGTTATTATCAAATGATATGTTTCAACAGCGTATAAACAAACTGCTAGAAACGCTAGAAACATTGCCATTACCACCTACCGGTTTACCCAACAAAGCTTATAGTACCAATACTGGTCAAATGCGCCGACTCAACGGTACCCCTGATCCCAAAGGTGTAAGTGGTTGGTCAGCTCTAGATATGGCAAGGTTTTTGTTGGGACTACATGTCTTACGAACACATTCTCCGGAATATCGTGAGCGCATCGACCGCATTGTTTTGCGATGGAATTTATCTAAACGTGTTAAAGATGGTTGGTTAAACGGTGCTATTTCTGTTGCTGGCGAACACATTCGTGAAGTGCAAGAAGGACGCTTAGGCTATGAACAGTACGCTGCTTTGAGTTTGAAGTTGTGGAACATTCAAGCTCCAAATGCTCTTTTTCATTCACCGAGCACTACAGTTAAGGTAGATGGTATTACTCTACAAGTCGATAAGCGTAATCTCAATAACTCTGGGGCTACTAACTACTTAACAAATGACCCTTATTTACTTTGGGGCTTAGAGTTAGGTTGGTCTGATTTTGTGAAACCTCAAGTCCGAAATCTTTTGCAAGTGCAAGCACAACGATTTAAGCATAGTGGCATTGTAACAGCTGTTAATGAAGATTCGCTTGACCGACCACCGTACTTTCTGTACTACAATGTTTACGCTAATGGTCAACCATGGCTTGTTATTAATAGCAACGGACAAGTGTATCCTCGTTTACGGTTTGTAAGTACAAAAGCGGCATTTTCTTGGTTTGCTTTGATGTCAGACAATTCTTACACTCAAACGCTACGTGAGTTTGTTCAAAACTTAGCTGATACAAATCGCGGCTATCTTTCAGGACGATATGAAAATCATCAACTCGGTGTTAATACATCAATTGATGTGAATACGAATGCGATTATTCTAGAAAGTTTACTTTACCAAGCTAGAGGCGGACGCCCGCTAGCCTTTTAACCTCAAAGAAATCCGGTTCTTAGGAGTGAGAATAAGCGTCCAATTTTTTTTACAATTACGTATCAAATTGGTAACTTAATTCCGCAACTATTTAATTGCACTGTGACAAATATATTTTGAGTTCTTATCTAATTCTATTCTTGGTAGAAAAATGGCTTCAGTTTCTGTAGTTGATAATTCAGCAAATTTTTCGGGTAACAGCCACTCAAAGCTTAAAGAAAGAACACTATTATTTCGTTATTTAGCAGAAATCAATATAATTTTTGGAGCCTGGTATTTACACTGGCGCATCACTCATTCAGTTAACTTTGATGCACTATGGCTCTCTATCCCGTTGCTATTAGCAGAAATTTACAGCTATTTGGGCGGCGTGATGTTTGTAATTGGATTGTGGCGTCCTTTAGTGCGACAAGTTAGGTCTTTTGACCAAATGACACCACCTTTTCCTCAATCTGCTTGGCCAAATGTAGATGTGTTTGTAACTTGCTACAACGAGCCAACAGAAATTGTAGAACGAACTGCAAAGGCTGCTTTAGCAATAGATTACCCCCCGACAAAGCTACGCGTATATGTACTTGATGATGGCAACTCATCCGCTATGCGAGCTATGACAGAAAAACTGTGTATAGAAGACTTGCAGTCACCACTGCTACAGCAACAAGCACAGAGAATTTCTGCAGAACGCTCTGATATGTTAGAGCGTCTTGAGCAACTAGAAAATTTGACGCCTGGTGCTCAAGCAGCCGAAAAATGGCTGCAAGATTTATTATCAGGACAAGTCACCAATTTCGACAAAACTGCTACTGAACTTTTAGGGAGTCTGCAACAGTTTATTTTGTGGCTACAACCTCATGCACAAACTTTACAAGAGCACCTAGCCACTGAGCGGATCACTTTAGAAGAAGCAATTCATCAAAAAGAATTGGAACTCGTAAAACTTGCCCGTTTTCACTACATTGCTCGTCCTAAACCAGTTGGCTTACCCCATCATGCTAAAGCAGGTAATCTCAATTACGCTATTTTTTCAGGAGAAACTTTCGGAGACTTTATTTTGACCCTAGATGCTGACCATATTCCTAAACCACAAATTGTTAAGAGAATTTTACCATACTTCTATACTTACAATCTTTTCTCTGGAAAATATGAACACAATCAAATAGCATTTGTACAGAGTCGTCAGGATTTTTATAATCTTCCTGTGGGCGATCCTTTTGGACATCAAGCTAATTTATTTTATGGACCACTTCAACAGGGTAAAGATGGAATGAATGCTGCTTTCTACACTGGAACTAATGCAATGCTCAGACGTGAAGCATTAATCAGTGTTGGACTACAATATTTTGCTGACGAATTCATCAAAGATGAAAAGCGTTTGAATGAATTTGAGCTAATTGGTGGTATATCTAGCAACAGTATCACAGAAGATATGAATACAGCTATGCGTTTGCATAGTGCTGGATGGAAATCTATTTATCATAATGAGCTTTTAGCAGAAGGTTTAGCACCAGATGATCTGAGTTCTACACTTAAACAACGTTTACGTTGGGCACAAGGTACTATCCAAGTGCTACTTAGAGAAAATCCTTTGACAAAGCCGGGGCTGACATTTTGGCAACGATTGCATTATTTTAAAACAATGTATAGCTATTTTTCTGGTTTTGCAACTTTGATATTTATTTCTTGCCCAATTATCTATTTTTTCACAGAAATTACTCCAGTAAAAACTTATGGTTTTGATTTTGCTCTTCACTTTTTCCCTGCTTTTATTATCAATCGCCTAACTTTTATGACAGCTGCATGGGGAATTCCAGCTAGAGAAATGTGGAGATCTGAGCAATATGCTATCTCTCTATTTCCTCTATTAATTCAAGCTGTGTGTAGTGTTATTTCTAAACAAAAAATTAAATTTCAAGTGACACCTAAGCAGCGGCAATCTGGTATTTATATCCAGCTCGTTTATCCTCAAATAGTTATTTTCATTCTTAATATACTGGGAATAGGATGGAGCCTTTACCTCTTGGCGACTGGTCGTTTAAATTCTCCTTGGATTCACTTATTAAATACAGGTTGGGCTATTTATAACTTATTTCTTTTGTGGCCTATCATTCGGGCATCTGTTTGGCAAACTAATTAAAAAATAGAAATAAAGAAAGTAGAGGAAGAATAATCCCTCTTCATCTCTGAAGATTAGTAATTACTAAGAAAAAAGCTATGAACAATTTTTCACACTTCAATAAATTTTCTCAGCTAAATGTCTTGCTAGTCTACGCGCATGCTGATGATGAAGTACTACCTGCTGCTGGCACTCTGAGGCTCATGTCCAACGCAGGGTGGAATATTCATTGCTTAATTTTGACTGATGGCAGTTATTCTAGTTCATCTATTAAAGGTACACGTCATAAAGAAGCAGAAGCTGCTGGCAAAATTATCGGTGCAACTTACGATTTTTATACTTTTGAGGAGTGTAATTTTTCTACTCAAGCAGTCATCAAAGTAACTGAAGAAGCTATTAAACATTGCCAACCAGATCTGATCATCACGCATGCACCACAACCAGAAAAATATGGACATAGAGATCATGAAGTTTGTGCGATCGCTGTTTCTAATGTCGCTACCCGCAAAAATATCTCTTTGTGGTATTCTGCTCCTCCTGTTTTTTTGCGTGGCTTTGAACCAAATTTTTTTGTAGATATTACCTCAGTTATTGATGAAAAAATAGCAGCTATTAATTGTTATGAATCTGAGTATGAAAAAACATTTATGCAACTTGATGCTATACTTGTTTTATCTCGTTTTTGGGCAAGAGAATTAGGTCAAAAAGATGGCTATTTTGAGGCATTTGAAATTTCTAGACAATGGGTTAATGCTAGTTTTTTTAGTGTATTGACTCACTCAAAAAATAATATCAGAGTTTTTTCATAGAAGAATAACTGATATTAAGTTGGATCAGATACCATAATCTAAACTGAAAAAAAAAGGATAATAAATTTATGAATTCTACTGTTAAAATATTTGAGCCTTCTGGTATTTTAGATGGTATTCGAGGAAATGAGTTACGTCTTAAAATAACTGAAGCAATTAATAACGGAGCTGATATTGTATTAATTGATCTTAAAGATGTGAAATTTATTGATAGTTCTGGTCTTGGTACTTTAGTATCAGTAATGAAAATAGTAAACACTGCTAGTAGTCAACTCTTTTTATGCTCCGTTAACGGTCAAATAAAAATGTTGTTTGAGCTAACTAAAATGGATAAAGTTTTCAAGAATTTTGCTGACCAAGATGAATTTAATCGCAAAATAGTTACAAATATTTATTAAAAAATTAAATTATAAATATTTAATTTTTTAATAAATTTCTTCAAATTTTCTAAGTTATTTTTGCTAAGTAAGTATCAATTAAAATTGCAATTTAACAATGATTAGCTTAGTAAAAATAGAGGATGATGAAGCCCATTGTGATGACTTCAATGCAGTGATGAAAAAAGACTGCAGGTGTAAAATATGGTGAAAAGCAAACACTTATCTAAATCAATATCCGATGCAGCATGAACACAGTTTTGTGAGTGGGTGGAGTATTTTGAGGCAGTGTTTGGAGTAGTAAAGCTTGCCGTTTCTCTGCAATATACATACTTGAATCTAACTGTGGTCAAGTCTTCAAGAAGACATTATCCGTTAAAACACATGTCTGTTCTCATTGTGGGCATACTCAAGACCTCTGCGTTGGTGATGAAAATTAAGAGTGTAAGCTCCCTAGTAGAAAGAGAAAGCCCCCCGTGTGATCATCTGAGATCTGAGAATCTGACGGTAAACACGCCATGGGAGGATGTCAAACAACAAATCACACTCCTATTCCCCTTAACAAAATGGGAATTTTGAAATAAAGACAGTCAACAATAGCGATAGCCAAACCTGGAGTGTCACTAACCTATGCAGCCAATTCGCACATTCAATGTATCTCCTTCGCTTCCGTCGCGACTAGAGCCGTTACGGAAGCTTGCGTACAACCTACACTGGGATTGGAACGTTGAAACTAAGGATTTATTTCGTCGATTAGACCCTGATCTATGGGAATCTAGCCGTCATAATCCAGTTTTGATGCTTGGTACCATTAGCCAAGCGCGGTTGATAGAAGTTGTGGAAGATGAAGGCTTCCTAGCTCAAATGGATCGAGCGGCTCGTCAGTTAGATGACTATTTGCAAGAGAACACTTGGTATCAAAAAAACCGACGTCTTCCAGCCTTAGGGGAAGCAACCAGCACCTCACCCTCAGATGGCAATGGAAACTTGACAAAAGACTCTTTGACGGTTCACCAGTCGCCTACGGATGGAAAGTCGCCATTGACACTGTCTAATAGACAACAAGAATGCTACGCTTATTTTTCTGCTGAGTTTGGGCTTGTGGATTGTTTGCCTATATACTCAGGAGGTTTGGGTGTTCTGGCAGGTGATCACCTCAAATCTGCAAGTGACTTGGGTTTACCCCTGGTTGGTGTAGGCTTATTGTATCAACAAGGTTATTTTGCCCAGTATCTGAATGCAGATGGCTGGCAACAGGAACGCTACCCAATCAACGACTTTTACAATATGCCGTTGCACTTGGAGCGTAATCCTGATGGTTCAGAACTGCGAATTGCAGTTCCATATCCAGGCCGCACTGTATACGCTAGAGTTTGGCGTGTCCAAGTAGGAACGGTGCCACTGTATATGATGGACACCAACATTGAACCTAACAACTCCTACGACCACGACATTACAGATCAGCTGTACGGTGGCGACATAGATATGCGTATCCACCAAGAAATTATGCTGGGGATCGGTGGCGTGCAAATGTTGAAGGCGTTGGGGTATAAAGTGACCGCCTATCATATGAATGAAGGTCATGCGGCGTTTTCCGCCTTGGAGCGTATTCGCATTCTCATTCAGGAAGAAGGACTGAGTTATGCTCAAGCTAAAAAGCTTGTGAGTTCCTCGAATATATTCACCACTCACACACCAGTACCAGCAGGAATTGATTTATTCGCTCCGGATAAGATTTTATATTACCTAGGTTACTATGCCGATGTTTTTGGTTTGACTAAAGATGAGTTTTTAGCTTTAGGGCGTGAAAATTCTGGTGATTTATCTGCGCCTTTTAGTATGGCAGTGCTGGCATTGAAAATGGCAACATTTTCTAACGGTGTAGCACAGCTGCATGGTGTTGTGTCGCGGCAGATGTTCCGCAATTTGTGGCAAGATGTGCCAGTAGAGGAAGTGCCAATCACAGCAATCACCAACGGTGTCCATGCGCGTAGTTGTGTTTCCAAATCAACACAGGAATTGTATGATCGCTACCTAGGACCAAACTGGTCATCAGTGCCAACTGATAGTCCCCTGTGGGAACGGATGGAGGCAATCCCAGATGAAGAGTTGTGGCGCAATCACGAACGCTGTCGCTTGGATATGATATTGTATGTGCGAGAGCGACTTGTAAAACATTTGCGTGATCGTGGTGCTTCGCCCTCGGAAATTACCCACGCACAAGAAGTCCTTGACCCATACGTTTTAACCGTTGGCTTTGCCCGACGCTTTGCGACTTACAAACGCGCTACATTGTGGATGCGTGACATAGAACGAATCAGGCAGATTTTATTAAGCAATAAACACCGTAAGTTACAGTTTGTCATTGCTGGAAAAGCTCACCCTAAAGATATCCCAGGAAAAGAACTCATTCGCGATATTAACCACTTCATCCGCGAACAAGGTTTGGAAAAGCAGATCGTATTTGTTCCCAATTACGACATCCACATCGCCCGGTTAATGGTGGCTGGTTGCGATATCTGGTTAAACACACCACGTCGTCCACGGGAAGCATCTGGTACCAGTGGTATGAAAGCAGCAATGAACGGATTGCCAAATCTTAGTGTCCTAGATGGTTGGTGGGATGAAGCCAATTACGTCCGTACTGGTTGGGCAATTGGGCATGGAGAGATATATGATGATCCCAATTATCAAGATGAAATTGAAGCAAATGCCTTGTACGATTTGCTAGAGAAGGAAGTTGTACCCCTTTTCTACGATAGGGATGTTGATAACTTGCCAAGGCACTGGATTGCCAAAATGAAGGATGCAATTCGGATGAATTGTCCGTTCTTTAATACAGCGCGGATGGTACGGGAATATGCACAACGGGCTTATTTCCCGGCTAGCGATCGCTATCATATCCTTAGTAGCGATAACTACACTCCAGCCAAAGAACTGGCCGTTTGGGAAGAGAATTTGATTACGCACTGGTACAATATCAAGATCAAAGATATCAATGTATCCTCAGGAACAGATATTGAAGTCAATCAAACCATTAGTGTCGTAGCTAAAGTTGACTTGGCAACTTTGACAAACAACGATGTACAAGTCGAGCTTTATCAAGGTACTATTGACGCTAATGGTGAGATTGTCAATGGTATGTCAGTGGCGATGGACTACCAAGGAGATGATCAACAAGGGTTGAGTATTTACACAGCTAACATCACATACAACACTTCTGGTTTGCAAGGTTTGTCTTTGAGAGTATTGCCAAAACACAAATACCTCTCTAGTCCCTACGAACCAAG
>JAJPJF010000379.1 GCA_021324415.1 Nostocales cyanobacterium Centralia_MAG_434 | reverse complement strand
TGTTTGATTTTGATTTCTTGATGGCGTTGTCTGGCACAATTTAATAATGATTGTAGTTGCTCGTAACTAATCCCTAAAATTTCTTTTGTTCTGTGTGGATATTTCTCAATATAATCAAAAACCATAACTTATTTGGAAAAATAGTAGACACTCAAATTAGTGTTTTACCATTTTTCTTTTCCTAAGTTAATATTTCGGACAAGTCTAATTTCTTGTTCACTGTCTGCAAGTTTTTTCACAACATTTTTCAGATACATTTGGTTCACTAGCCCAGGAATATTTTCAGCCCTTGTGTTGGTTACAGTATCTACAAGATTGACCATTCCCGTTTCTGCGCTCGCAGCAGATTGACTTATGTGGCTTGACACACTCTGTGATGAAGTATCCAAAATGTTCACTCCAAAATGCTCTGCTACTTCTTGATAGCTTTTTCCCTGTTCTTTAATACAGATGCAATCTTTTCCGGTTCTATGCCAGAGAATACTTCTTCATATTGATGCATAATTCCTTGTCCTCCTTAGCTAAGGATAGTGCTACCAAAAGGATTAAATGGCTCTGGAGACTCATCTAATTCCAGTTCAGGTTGCTCAATTTCTTGCTCTTGCTCTACTTGTTGTGCTCGCATTGATATCACATTTGGAACTTTAACTCCAACTCGATGTTGTAAATATTGATAGTGATTTTCCCATCGATACTGTGCATCATAGAGTGCTTGTCTAATATCTGATGATGATTGTTTCTTATATTGACATCCTAAAGGAAGCCAGCAGATCATAGCTGCGATCATTAGCATCTCTACTTTTGAGTATGGTAGCGCAGATTTATCATCCAGAAACGATAAGAGAATTTCTTCCCAAGAGCCAATTTCCACCGTTTTTCGCAATCGAATTTCAAACGACTTCTTTGCCATTTTGTTTCTCCATACTTCTTACTGTGCTTTCAGTGCTAGGCATTAGACACACTTGTCTCCACAAGAAATTCGATAAAGCATAGGCATCTGTCAACCGCGCATGTAAAGCTTTATTGTCTGGTTGCAGGTTATACGTTATCTGCACATCTTCCTCTAAATCCGCTGACATACTAACATAAGTATCTGGATAGTTCTGTGTAATTAATTTTGTTAATTCGCTACGAAAGTAATCTGAAGTTCCGCCACCCAAAATCACTTCTTCAATATCTAATGGGAGATGATTTCTAATAAAGCTGGAAATCATTTTCCAATATTCTTTTGAAGCATATCTCACGGCCAAGGCTATTTGTGTTGCTTCCTCTAGCCTATTTTCTGTATTTTTTGAAAGCGTTAAAGATAAAAAGTTCTTCGGTTTTATGTCCTTTCCTAACCTGTGTATTGTCTCTAATAATCTTTGTTCTCGCTCTCTAGTCGTTTGATCCAACGTTCGGCTTTGGATGATTTGAAGCATCTTCACCATTCCCAAACGCTCTGTCTGTCCGTTAATGACTCCTCTTTCAAACAAAACTACTGATACATCTCTATAGCCCAGCATTATTGATGCTATCTTCTTATTGTTAAAGGCTGAGCCAATTCTTTCAGCTCTTGCCAGAGCATGTCCGCCTCCTTCTGGTACACAGATGAACAAGCTGACCGACACCGAAAATTTTCGCTCACAGAAGCTGAAATCAGAAAGCGCCTTTTTCACCCCTCTGGCAAACTTTTCTTTTACTCCCCATTCACTGTAGGGAAGTAACACTGCTAATGCCAACTCAAATTTTTCTGGTAAATTCTCCTTGACTGCCATCACACCTACAGACCCGAGAACTTTTGCGATCGCCCATTCATACTTTAAATGTGATAGCACTACCCTGGCACCAAAGTAGCTTTGCGCTAAATAACCCACAGCATATAGTTTTCGTCCATATCCTATCCAAACATCATTCTCTGGTTCAGGTGCTGTAATTTTCCGCGTCTTATAAAAATCAATTGACTTATGAGTGACCTCTACCACTTCTGGACTCATCAGCAATAATCGAGATCTTATAGGATGGACTCTCCATATGTTCTTCGTTATAGATAAACCAGTATCAACAGTCAACATCACTGGGAGTTTACTCATGAACCTCAACTCCTTAAAAAAACTGCTTCTAAAGCCTCTTTTTTAGTGTTTTTCTTCCCGCTACTTTCCCTATGTTATCCCATTTTTTCTGTCTAAATTAGCTTTTTTAGCTTCTCTTTTTATCTTAATGCAACTATTCTCAATTGAAAAATCATCTATTTTAAATTCTTCCCAAATGTTTCCCATCCAAAATCCATTTTGGATGACCTCGCACAGGACGCCGAATTTTTTTGGCAAGTTTATAATTGATTTGAAGCTGGAGTAAGGAGAAAACGATTTTGTGACTGCGTTTATCTCATCCTGGAACGATGAGCGAGCACAATAGAAAAAAAGAGTAGACTTTGTTTAGTTATTCCCCCAGTCCTCACTTTTATGTGTACTAATAAGACTGCAGTATTTTCTAAAAGCAATTTGGTGAGTAGGCTAAAAACAGAAGTAAGTCACATGATGACAATGTACTTTTGGAAGAACTCCATTTATTGGAGCGGTCACCTAAATGAAACCAAAAAAGATCGTCCAAATGTGGTCGTCAAGGTAGCTTACTTCAAAAATTTAAATTGGTTTGGTTTTAACTTTTGTAAATATCATCCGGATGCCGTCGAGATTTTGAGAAGCCTACCACCCGATGAACGATTTTTTTATAAGATTACAGTCAACCGATATACCTCGTTCAAAGTCTGGTGTATTGACTCGAAGCATTTTGACTTTATCGTAGCTCAACTTCAACCAATTATTGATATTCAACTAGAGTTTGTCGTTAGCCATACTGACGCAGAGTTAATGATCCCTGAACCGTTTATGTGTCTTGGTCTCAGGTTTAGGAAGCGGGGGATGCGATGCTGACAGCCAAGAATGTGTCACCCATAAGAGCTATAGAGTATTTTGTTCAAGGCTACTACCAGCAAGGAACATCTCGGTGGTATGGTCAGGGAGCACAAAAACTGGAGCTTGTGGGCGAAATCAACGATCAACAAGTTTTCGCTCATATTGTGAATGGGCGTTCTTTTGATGGAAATCAACAGCTATGCTCTAGAACAGTTTCTGCCTCTGAACGCCGGGCAGGAACTGACTTTACTTTTTCTGCACCCAAGAGCGTTAGCCTCACTGCACTTGTTGGTGGCGATGAGCGCCTCAAAGTAGCCCATCAAATCGCAGTCGAAAAAACACTTTCACTGATAGAACAGCGTTATGCCCATACTAGAGTCACATTAGACAAACAGCGGCAGACGATTCATACTGGCAATTTAGTGATTGCAGAATTTGACCATATTGAAAGCCGAGAACTAGATCCCCATTTACATACTCACTGTCTGGTTATGAACATGACCCAATACAGTGATGGTAACTGGTACAGCCATTTAAATGATGCGATATTTCGTCATAAGAAGCATCTAGGTATGATCTACCAAAGCTATTTAGCCCATGAAGTCCAGAAATTGGGATATGAGATTGAGCAGAAATTACATGGACAGTTCGAGATCAAAGGATACAACGAACATGACTTAGTTGAGTTTTCAAAACGACGGCAGCAAATTTTAGCTGTGGCCACTTCTAATTCCAATTGGCTGGAGCGGGAAAAAGCTTGGGATGTCACCCGCAAAAATAAACAGGTTGTTCAATCAGAAGATTTGAAATTTAAGTGGCGTCAAGAGGCACTTGCACGAGGGATTAATTTTGTCCAGCCAGGACAGCTAAAACCGGAGCATCAACAACAGCCTGTTTCCATCTCAAATCTCTCTGATGCGATTGCCCACTGCTGTGAAAGGAATGTGGCATTTTACACTGAGGATTTAGAAAGGTTTATCCTAGAGCAAAATTTAGCTACAGATATAACTGAGCTTGAACCATTAATTCAACAACAACAGTCATTAATTTGTATAGATCAGCAAAACCGCTACTTCACAACCCACGCAGCTGTTCAACGTGAACTTGCTACTATCCGGTTGATGCAAAATGGACAAGGTAAAGTGAATGCGATTTGCCAAATAGAAGATGTTGATCGTCTCCTTGAGGCAACCTCCCTCAATCCTGGCCAACGTCAAGCTGTCCAACTGGCTGTTACGACTACAGATCAATTTATTGCCTGGCAGGGTGTTGCAGGTGCGGGAAAAACTTTTGCCCTCAAGGAACTCAAAGCGATCGCCAATAGCAATGGATATACTGTCAAAGGTTTTGCACCCAGTGCTATTGCTGCCAAGGTGTTGGGTGATGAGTTAAACATTCAAACCGAAACTGTCGGTAGACTCTTAGTTGCTGAAGTAAAAAGTGAAATTCAACCAAACCAGGTATGGATTGTCGATGAAGCTAGCTTAGTGAGTGCTAAGGATGCATTTGCACTCCTAGAAAAAGCAACTGATGAACAAGCCAGGGTTGTTTTTGTGGGTGATACTAGGCAGTTATCAGCAGTCGAAGCAGGAAACCCTTTTAAATCCTTACAACAAGCAGGAATCAAAACTGCTTACCTGAATGAATCAAATCGGCAACGTACTCCACAGCTAAAGCTGGTTGTTGATCTGATTGCCAATGGTCGAATTGCGGATGGCTTCGCACGACTAGATGAAAATGGTTGCATCCAAACCGTGACTGCAGATGAACAGGTGTATGCGATCGCCAATGACTACATGAGCGCCACTCCAGAACAACGAGCTAAAACGCTTGTACTAGCTAGTACCAATGCTCAGCGATTAGTCCTGACCCGGACTATCCGTAACCAGATGAAAGCTCTTGGTAGTCTTGGTGAACAGGCAACTGCTACCCAGCTTCAAGCCAAAGATCTCACACGAGTCCAAATGCGCTACACCCACAATTTTGAAATTGGGGATATGGTCATGCCCACCCGAAACTACAAGCGTCGGGGCTTGAACAAAGGGGAACTTTATGAAGTTATTGGTAAATCACATGACACGCTCACCCTTAAAGCTGCTGACAGTAGGCATCTTCAGGTGGACACAGGGTTTGATAAAGCAGTTTACCAGCCCCAACAAATTGAAATTGCTGTTGGCGATCGCCTGCGCTGGACCAAAAATGACCGACAATTTGGACGCAGAAATGGGCAAGAATTTGTAGTGACTGCAATTGAGGGCAATATTGCAACTATTAAGTATGAAGATTCTACCCACACTCAAACAATTGACCTCACCAAAGCACAGCATCTTGACTACGCAATAGTAAGTACTATCTATAGTAGTCAAGGCAAAACTGCAGACCGAGTCATTATTGCATCAGATTATACAATTGCTACTGAAAGCTTTTATGTTGCACTCAGTCGTGCTAAATATGAGTTGAAGCTTTACACTCAGGACAAAAGCAAGCTACTGGAACTGGCTCAGCGAACAAAAGCTCAGAAGAACCCGCTAGAACTGCTACGACTTCAAGAACAATTAAGACTCACCAACCATAGTTCTGAAAGTGTAGTTTCAAATGTGGTGGTTAATGAAAAACCAATATCGGAGCAAGTACTACCTTCACCTATTCTCAAATCTGAATTTCCAAGGCTAGAAGAATCTTCAGCAACTATTCTTCAACCTACTCAAAAACAAACTACTCAGCCAATCATCCCTACAGAAACTTTTTGGGTTCCAAGCAATACCAGCAATATCCCTGCTCACATAGAACCACAACACTGGCTTGAGTTAGTCAAGGATAGTCTTATCCATCCTGATATTGCCGCTCTGAATTTCAAAAGTCTGAAACTTGATACTCTAGAGCAAGAACATGAAGCCTGGGCACACCTGTTTTACAGCGACAAACTTGAACGCTCTAACACTGGTCGCCTTACCTCAAGTATGCTCAGAAAATATTCGCACATTGATTCTGGCGGTTGGTGGTGTGATGCTGGTGTTGATCCTCGTTCTTTTTCCACTACCCTACCAGGTCACAAACCTCAATCTAAAATCTGGGGTTGCTTTAAGCCCAATCAGCCACGCGAAAACCCAGACAAGCCTGGTAAGAAAATTAAATATGAGCACCCCCCTAAAGCTGACCTCAGTATTTTTCTGCTTGATGTCCCAGAGGCGATCGCTAATCGTATCTATGAGAAAGCCAAAGTTAACCCCACTCAGAATGAACGCGATAGCGGCTTTTGGTACTGTGTTCATAAATACAACTTACCTATCATCATTACTGAGGGAGCCAAAAAAGCTGCTAGCCTCTTAAGTCAGGGTCATGCTGCTATTGGTCTGCCTGGTATCTACGCTGGCTACCGTAGTAAAGACGAACAGGGTAATGAAATTAAAGCATACGAGGGTTTTTTAGGAGGAGGGGAGCCTTTATACGATGAGCTTCAAGTCTCCACATCTATGCATGGGGACACGAAGGCTCCCCTTCTCCCAGATAAAATGCGTCGGTTACACGATGAACTTGCTGTTTTTGCCACCCCAGATCGAGACATTAAAATTTGCTTTGACTATGAAACACGACCTGATACCAAGCGTAATATCGATATTGCTATTTCCCGCACTGGTAGCTTACTTCAACGTTCTGGCGCTAAGGTCAGTGTCGTCACCCTCCCCGGTCCTGACAAGGGTGTTGACGATCTGATTGTGGCACAAGGGGGGCTTGCTTATAAAAAGCTCCACATTGAGGCCAAGTCTTTAAAAGATTGGCGTGACTATAATAAACAGCAACAACTTCAAAAACCAAAACCAACTTCAACAGCAAGTCTCGAACAACCCTCTCAACAAACCCCACTTAAAGTTATTGCGCCAATACCACTGCAACCGGAAGTTTTAACCTCTGCTGACTACTCACCAACTGAAGAGATCACTAACTCCCTAGACCATATCATTAATGATCATCCGCTTACTGAGCAACTGCATCACCAAGAGCACGACCAACACAATACCTCAAACTCTACAATTCAAAAAGCACAGAAAGACCTCACTGACCATTCACATCAAAGTAGTGACCAGCAGCTTATTCATAAGCAGCACCTGCTGCATGAATCTGCTGAGCATGATACTGAACAGTATCACCAGGGAATTATATTCGCTATCAAACAACTCAGTAACCCTAAGCTTCTTTCACTGGCAAATTATGTTACTAACTACTTCTCCACTAGTATCTCTCGTCCACCAAAAGAAGCACAAAAACATTTCATTAACAGTGAAATTAACAGGCTTTCTCTCCACATTGATCAACTTTGGTCACAATATCACCAGCTTGATAAATACATTCAATCTATACAGCACAATCCATTCAGGACTTTTAATCGCAAATACTCTGATGCTTTATCACAGTCAATACAGACTTTAGAGCACATTTCTGGTGCACTCGCCCAAAAGAAACAATTTGAGGAGCAACTTCAACAGTGGAAACAGCATGTTATCGCTCACCAATCTTGGTTGACTGACCCTAAAACTGCTCAAATGAAAGACATTGCTCAAGCCTTAAACCTACCCGAAATCCAGCAGCAATTAGCCGCAGCCAAACACGAAAAACAACTGCAACGCTCACAATGGCAAGCTGAATATCGACGTTCTATTGAAGCGTCGCAAAATCAATATCATCACAGAAGTTTTAGACGTTAATAGAAGCTGTTTTTTTACTTAAAAAAAATCAAAGATTTTATAATCCAGTCAATCAGATAAAGTGCCTGCACACCATTTGAACGGATGGAGGATACAGGGTAAAAATTTATGCACCTGCTCATAGATATGGGTAGATTGTGGAAATTATTCTTCGATACTAGGATCTATTTTTTTTATTTCTGCATATGTAGCGCCTTTTTCTAGAATCCCTACCAAGTTATTCAGCATCCGAATAAATACTGGTACTGAAGCTTGATACATTGAAATTGTCATTGTCATTGATATTTCTCCATCTAAAATCTACGACATCCAATTTGATATGGTCAGGCGACTTAATTATATTTGTACTACTTTTGCCTCAAGCCAAAGGAGAGTGAGACTATAGCCGCTCACAATATGAAATTTAAGTTGAGCCGAAACGAAATCTAATCTTAAACTCGGTATTATACACGGATTTTTATTTGATTCACCCCTAAACGCTATGTATAGAGTCTAGCAACAGCAGTGATATTCTCATCACCATACCCTTGCTTGATTACCTCGGAAAAAACGTGTCGAGCAATCGCTGTCATAGGAGTGTTTGCTTTGTTCGCTGCGGCTGTTTCTAACACGTAACCCAAGTCCTTCTCTACCAACTCAATTGGGAACATTGGTGTGAAATTGCGAGCAATCATCGCGCCTGCCGCTGCTCCGGCAGATGGGCTACACACAGGGGTCGAGGACAAAATCTCGACAGCTTTGCTTTCATCAAAACCACAACGTTGCATAAAACCAATCAACTCACCTATAACTGCCAATTGTGCCCCGAACAGTGCATTGACCATGAGCTTAACAGCTGCACCACTGCCTGTTGGTCCAGTGTAGTGGACCGCAGTACTCAAAGTCTTAAGGATAGGCAGTGCTTTCTCCATAACGCTGATGTCACCGCCAACAAAGTAAATGAGTCGAGCCATTTCTGCCTGTGGTCGCGAACCTGCCACAGGTGCATCCAGAAAACCAATCCCTTTTGTCTGAAAGTGTTTTGCTAGTTCCTGTATCCAAGAAACTGTTAAAGTTGAGCTTTCAATGGCAACAGCGTTCTCTGACAGACCCCCAAGTGCACCGTTTTCGGGATCTAGCCAAATAGACTGAGAGGCTGCGTTGTCGCGCACCATTGCAATCACAAATTCAGCCTCGCTGACAGATGCACGTGGCGATGGGGCAGCAATTGCTCCTGCCACAACTAGTGGAGCAACGGCAGCAGGGGTACGGTTATAAACAGAGACTTTGTGTCCTGCCGTTAGCAACTGCTGAGCCATACGGCTTCCCATTGCTCCCAAGCCAAGTACTGCAACATGTGCCATAATTATTCTCCTTGCGATGTGAGTTTTTATACGTACAAAATGAGCCCCAATGGTCCAAACAAAGATATGCAGTTGATAGGTTGCCTTCTTGATACCCTGTAATGAAAAGGAAATGGGGTTACAGGACCCCAAAACAGCATTCATTACAACGTATTGCAAGCAAATGTTCGTATATACTTAAATGCTCTGTTTCGGTACGGTATCATCGCTACATAATCTTCGCTAGTAAGAAATTGTCTCATAGCCTCAAAATTTGGAAATTCCATAACGGCTACTAGATCGAACATATCATCTCCTACAAGCGTTTCCACACCCTGATAGCGACCAAGAATTTTGACACCTGCCTGTTTTAAGAGTGGTATGACTCCTGCTGCATAGAGTTCAAGTGCCTCAGCTCCATCAGGATGGAGCTTGCCGACTGTTACCATAATGGCTGACATATCCCTTTTCTCCTCTTATGGCTTCCTACATTGCACTGCTGAAAAAGATACTCACGAGACGGGCAGATTGCCACCTGCGTTGTTTGCGAGCTAGTCGGCTTTAATTGTTTATCACTTCGTGTAAGACTGGGTGAGAAATTGCCCTTCTACGACGCACCGAACCACTATTAACCTATTGCAAAATTATCCAAAAATGGGATTCATTTGCTCAACTTAAGGTCTGCTTAATCTCAGCTAGTGCCTTCTGACGTGTGCTTTCGAAGCTTAGGGGATCGGTTGTTGTACCTTCTACAGAGAAAAAGGTAATGTCGTTGATGCCAAGAAAATTGAGCAGCAAGTTAAGATAGGAGCGCAAATAATCAAAAGGCTGCAAAGAGCCACCAGTGTAACCGGAGGCTCCATAAGCCAAGCAAACAAAAGCCCGTTTATTGCTTACCAGACCAGTAAATTGAGTACCATCATAAGCAAAGGTATAGTTGGCACGCACAATGTGGTCGATATACGCTTTGAGTGCAGAAGGTACGGAGAAATTATAAATGGGTGCCCCTATCAGCAAAACATCAGCGCTTTTCAGCTCAGCAATCAATGTATCAGACAATGCTGTTACTGCTTTCAATTGAGGTGTGAACTTGTCTGGCGATGTGTAAAAACCGACGATAGTTTCATCACTAATATGTGGTATCTGCTCCTTGGCCACATCGCGCACTACTACTTGACTATCAGGGTATTTTTCCCGCCAGAGTTTCTCAAAATAATCACTGAGTTCACGCGAGTGCGAGCTATGACGCCGTGAGCTAGCATCTATTCGAAGTAGTTTAGTCAAGTCCGATTTCCTTAAAATGTTCGACTAGAAAACATGATAATTAATGCGCAATCTTTGGGAAAGATAGTAATATGCAACAGACTTTTGCATATTATGCATGAATAAGCATTACAGATTTCACCTTGTTTACTGACGTAATGTAGCAAAGTTACTGAAATGTAGTGGCTAAGTTAAGTGAGTTAATGCAATTGTTTCCAGTTTTTTTAGCTTATCCCTCTTCTGAGAAACTCATTGCGCCAAGACTAAAGGCTAAAACCGCCAAAAATCGTTAAAGTTTATGGGCTATGGAAAGTTGCGGGCATAACAAAACTTTCTAGAGTCAATATCAACTCTAGAATCAATTAATGATGAGAACCCTGACCTGGGCTGATATTTTTAGATAATCTTCAGCAACGGGATAGTAGCATAAGCTACTTCACCAATATAGTAACCATAAAAGCCCAGAACCACGCTTTCAAGCAGGCTTAAAAGCACTATTGAGACTTCGGCTTTAGCTGTCAGGGTACTCTCCATTATACAAGTTTCTCTAATCAGTAACAGGTGGCGTGCCGCCAGTGGGGCGCTTTCAAGAAACATGAGCTAAAACCCTGATTAATACTAGATTTTTTTGGACGAAGTGTTTCTTTCATTCGTAGCGGGTGGCGATCGCCGCCAGTGGGGGTGCTTCTAAGAAACCAAATTTTCTGAGAGCTGAGGAATAAGCTCAAAACCAAAAGCCTGGGCTTTTTTGTGGAGATTATTAACCATTCGCTCACAATAACGCTGCTCATAATAATCCATACCAGGATCTGTATAATTTCCTCCAGTTGTCCAAAGTTTGTAAAAAAGCCGCGCAATAGAGATGAGCAGTAGCGATGTTTTTTGCCTGCAAGTACTTGTGGATCATGTTCCCCAGCAACAATTGCTCGTATGATTGCCATACCTGTAGTGCCTGTAATATCACGCTCCTGCTTGATGCAGTTGTATGTTCATTTGAGTTAAAGCTTTCTGCATCCGTTGAATGTGAACACT
>JAJPJF010000529.1 GCA_021324415.1 Nostocales cyanobacterium Centralia_MAG_434 | reverse complement strand
GGGTTGTCTAAACAATTTCTGTTAAGCGCTATTCAACAGGGAACCCTAAAAGCAAAAACTATTGGTCGAAGCTGGCGGGTTAAGCGTAGTGATCTTGAAGCGTTTATAGCTTGCTTGTTTTAAATCTCGCTCCTATATCGTCATTAGTTATCCACTATTGTTTCATTTACAAAATGCTATAAGACCAGATTATCAGTATGGTTCTTGAATTGATCGTACTACAGCAACTATCAGATCTACCTACTTAAATTTAAAATAGCATAACTATTCGGGTCTTTTATGTTTTTACTTAAATCATTTATATTATCCCAGTACCAAGTTTCTAATTCTTCAATAACTTGACCTAATCCCTCTTTTGTTACTACGAGGAGAGAAAAATCAAGGCTAAATGATGAAACTTAGATTTGGTAAGGGGATCAGCGATCGCGAACATTGCAAAACCCCAAAACGGTACTTTTTAGGTAAAACCCTTACCCAGGAGGGGTTTCAGATTATTCTCTACCGAAAGTGATAAAAGAGGGATAAGGTAAGCCAATTATCAAAACCAACCCATTCTAAATTGTCAAAATCCTGTTCATTGGTAGACCAATTAAAGATATGTTTATGATGCTTATCTGGATGATTATAGTAAGTTACAAAATAATCATCTTGATTGTCGTATCTAAAAATATTTCCAAACCCTTGAACTGAAGCATTGTAAGCATATGAAACAGTTACAACTAGAGCGTTATCACCAGTACTCTCTAAAATATCTAGCTATTTATCCACAGTTATTAAAATTTTTCCACGGCAAGGAATTTCACCTTTTAGTCAAAGTTGGGGAACTTTAGAATTCAATTCATCATCTATACGTTCCCAATCTTCAAACTTAAGAGAATCCTCATTTATAAATTTTTTATCACGAAACTGATTCATAACAATAGAAGCAAACTCCGACAACCTAATAGTAGTACTTGTTTTTACCATTACCCTACCCATCCTTTAGCGTCGAATAAGCTAGACACTCGTAGTTACAAGATACTTGAGCTTGGTGCAAAAATACAAAAACTTATGAAAAAATTTTAATAATTCATTTTATCAAAATTTAGTGATTTAGGCGGGTCGCTTAATCCCCTAAAACCCTTTCCTTATCAGGCATAGAGTTTACGTCGTCATAGAAACTGAAAAACGGTGTAGACCTAGTGAAGTACAGGAAAATGTTTCAATCCCCTTGTGGGGTGATAGGTGTTTGAAACAGTATGACTACTAACACATATGACCTAATCAAAGATGTTTCAATCCCCTTGCGGGGTGATAGGTGTTTGAAACCTCTGCACAACCCTTGTTAAACTTAAATCAGCATTGTTTCAATCCCCTTGCGGGGTGATAGGTGTTTGAAACATAAAGGAATAAATTTTATGATTTACGATGATTCATGTTTCAATCCCCTTGCGGGGTGATAGGTGTCTGAAACATAGGATTTGAGAACAGTTACAGCCCGGTCAAAGAAGTTTCAATCCCCTTGCGGGGTGATAGGTGTTTGAAACTCTGCCAGTCTGAAACTATTACCGTGCAGTAGTTTGATCATGAATTTTGGCATGTGAGAATAAAAAGCCTGTTTCAGCCATTTTACTCGTGACATTTTTAAGCCATTTCCAGATTTTGAAGCGCTCAAAGTATTCTGTTGTCTAAATTCTGTTGAGTTTGGCAGCAACCTAGGGTTTTTGCCCTTGCTTTCAATTGCCAAAAACTCTACTACAGAATAATCAGTGGTAACTTTTTTGTCAATACCTTATTATCTTTTATTGCTGGCATAATCTTGCTCAACAACCATCAACAATGCTAAAAAAAAGATTTTTAGTAATAATACTGAGGCATTTGTAAGATTTTAGTGTAAAAGTAATATCAGACATATAAACGCATTTAATTAGGCATTTATAAGCCTTTAAGCGTGGTTTACTCTGTACCACGCATTTTTGTTTTTATTTTTTAACTTTTAATTTATATAAGTAATTTTCCTAATGTATGAAGTGAAAGTAAATAGCAAAATAAATGATTAGTGTGTTACCTATTGGCTTAAGCAAGGAGTGCAGTTTTCCCTGGTTGTTCTTGTGTGGCATAGGTAATTACGTTTACTATTTTTGTGAAATTACTAGCGAACGTAGCTTATGTATGCCACACATTTTTTGTATAGATAATATTATTTAGTTGATTTCACTAATAGACGAAAAGAAAATATAAAATTAAAATCCAAGGGTCAACGGCCAACTTTAGTCATTTTAAAAATAACGTGGATTTAATCCACGTTATTTTATTTTTAAAAACCTTTTTCAAAACTTTAATTGATTCCAGTATTATTACTAAGGCATAAAGCCGAAGAGAATAATAAGATATAAATTATTGAAGCGCTATTTATTCACCCGTAGCAGCATGAACTAGTCTCGTTTTGTGATGTACGTATTCATTGCGTGACATAGAGAAATCACGTTTTACTATCCATATACAGTTTTGGTCAATGGATTTTAAAAGACGTGGTTTAAACTATGCCACGTCTTTTTTAATAGAAGTATTTTATCTCATGATTAAAAAACTATGACGAATTATCTTTATTACGGAGACAATTTAGGCATTTTGCGCAAATACATTAAAGATGAATCTGTTGACTTATGTTGTCGGGTATCAAATTAAATTGGCTCTTGTGCAGTTTTGGTGATCTTGGTAGAGGGGGGGCACAAGAGGAAGACAGAAGAACTGAGGTGGCAGCACTAAAGGTATTGGAAAGTGAAAGTGGCAAGCGAGTTGAGCTTGTTTCAGGGAATGAAGGGCAGTGAAATCATGTTGTTGTCCTGCTCCTTGATAAAGAGCAATGCAGTGGTAGGGATTGGGAGATATATACGTAGTGTCTTTGAGGGCGATCATTTATGAAGAGAGTAAGTGTCGGGTATTAAATTAAATAGGCTCTTGTGCGGTTTTGGCGAAAAAAGTGGAGGGGGTGGCCAGCCTTTGTGGGAGCGTGTTTCAGGCTAATTACTAGAAAAAATTAACATGCGGAGATGTCCGAAAATTGCGAAAATTGGGGAGAAATTAACATGTGGAAGTGTCTACAATTGCGACCATTTCTCACGTTTAGGTAACTGTCTTGCGACCCAAGTAAAGCCCAGCGCTGCTAGGCGATTGCATGATTGCGGTGCCCTTTGGGCAATCAGCGAAAGGTGGTGGGATCAAGCCCAATCGCCAAAATAAAAAGACAGCCATATCGATTGCCATTTGCAAAGTTTAGAGACTCTTGTGCAGTTTTGGTGAAGTGGTGAAAGGAAAGGCGAATGTACTTGTTGAATAACAAGAAAAATGGGCTCTTGTGGGGTTTTGGTGATCGTTTGTGGAGGGTGTCGAGTCTCAAAATAGAGTGAATGTTGTGCAGTTAGGGTAAATTGGGCTAATCTGCGCTGATTGGAGATAGGGCTCAGACCCACACATGCCACACTAAAAGCCCTTAGAGGACAAAGCTTTGAGAGATTTTTAATCTTTATATAGTATTGTATTACACTCTATTACAAGGAAGTGGGTACCCAGATTGCTCTGGTTGTGCGATCCAAGTCTTGCAAGGGCAGCGCGAGCGCTGATTGGCTACTTGGGCCAGTGCACAAGAGTGCAATCCCCATCCATAACGTACTATGGTGTAGCGTCTTCTGTTATCAGCAGACAACACAATCGACCTCATCAGCATGAATACTCACTCAAAACTGTCCAGCACTCCTGTGTTTCTTAAAAATAGCCAAGTGGTGGACGATTGTTCAAACCCTTGTCAAATGAGGAATCTCCCCAGAATTGTCCTCAATAATTGTCAGCATTGCTGTGTAGGCAATCGCGCTGTTGAAGGTTGGCAGTGGTTTGACCCTTGATGGCGAATGCCCCTAGTCCTAGGTAGAGATGGAAGCCAGTAGAATGAAACCAGCCAACAAAACAAAGCAAATTAGCGCTCTTTCATCACTCTGGATAGAGAAAAATAATTGTGTTTAAAATTTATCCAGAGTCGAATCTAACGTAACCATCAAATTGATTCATCATATTTCGTAGCAACAAAAATCCGTTTTCTAACGCAGGAATATTAAAAATAT
>JAJPJF010000017.1 GCA_021324415.1 Nostocales cyanobacterium Centralia_MAG_434 | reverse complement strand
TGTAGAGCATTTATTGAGACTTTTTAGGATTAATCCTCAAACCATGCTCAACTCACAAGCCTTACTCTGTCTACCTTTTAGTCTTGTTTCTTACGTCGAACTCAGGTAATAAAATGAAAACTACCACTCGCTTTCCCGTGTAATACATGGAAAGATAGAAGCTGATCTAACAGTGTAATACACGGAAATATGACGCTCAAACGGGATATCCAGGGGAAGTTCGCGCTTAAAAATGATGATTACCGAGAAGTACGTTCCTAGAGATTAACTGATAATACTTGGAAGGCATTAGGGATTGTGGCAGAATGCTACGACTTAACTAGGGCAGACTATTTAGAAAAAATTGTGAGGAATAACAAGCTACCAAGTATTACACAGTCCGAGTCAGAATAGCACCGTGTAATACTTGGTTAAGCGGTAGTTTACCGAGTATTACACGGGAAGGTAGGTATTGCTCTGTGCTGCTATTGCTCAACTAACCAACTCTTAAGAACCAACCGGATCTCGTTTTGGCTTGCGTTCTCCCACCCGCCGAGTAGATTTTTTCTTGGGGGCAGGTTCAATGACAATAGCTTCGGTTTGTTCTTTGGGAACAACACAGACAGTTTCTTCTGAAGTCTCAATTTGAGGTGAAGGAACTGGTTGAGTTTTTTTTCGGCTCTGTCTTTTCTTGGGGGTTGCTTGGACAACAGTTTCTTGAGAGGCAGTAGAAGTAACTGACTGTGTTGTGTCTTCTTGTTGACGCTTGCGCTGTTTTGTCTTCTTTGGTGTGTTCTCAACAGGCAACTCTTTTGCAGTAACAGCATTTGGGCCTGGCGGAGGAGACGAAGTGCTACCAGTTCCCATCTGTAGTAAATGCCACAAGTGTTCACGACGGCTTTCCATATAATCCAGTTTTTGCTCCCCTTCCACAGCATCAACAGCCATGCGTTCACATTGAGCTAGGGTCATAGCATGGTCTTGCAATCGTTCCAGAGAAAGCGTATCGCTACCATCATGCAATGCTGCCGCCACTGCACGAATCAACCAATCTTTGAGTACGCCAACGCAACCAACTGAACGTTCATAGAAATAACACCAGTTTTGCATTAAAACTGGAATTTCCACCTGCAAAGGGACTTGTTTAAGAAGTGCCAATAATACCCCTTGAAAGTCCTGACGGTCTTGCTCATGCTGAAACAGATAACGAGGAAAATGGATATCCAGACCCCGCCGCGATGACTGACCACTTAAATTCCGCAAATTTAACAGTTCGTAAGTCCCAATGAGAATGTGGAGTACACCAGTCACATTAGTCATCGACTTAATCCAGTCCAACTGGTCTAAAAGTTTACCAGCACTAGCACCAGTCCCAATCTTCATTAAATGTTGGGCTTCATCTAAAATTACCGCCTTCACTCCGCGTCTAGTGATTGTTTCCTCTAATGCCTGACGCAGTTCTGGAGAATCATTAAACTGTGCTGTTTTGGTACGCCCACGCCCTTTTTTCTCCCAAGTCTGCTCAGAATCAATATCCACTAACATCCGCCGTTCGTAGAATGGCTCTCCTAACAGCTTCAATGCTGTGCGGTAATAGTCAGCCCGATTGAATGCTCCCCCATCGGGTGGTCTAGTTTCCAACAACAGCAATGGGTATTGCGCCAGATTACCAGGAAGGGATGTGCCGGATGTACCATTTAACCGTTTAGTAATTTGACGAATCATTGTTGTCTTGCCGACACCGCTTGGCCCATATACTAGGACATGAGCAAATCCAGCAGGTTCTCGAATCGCACGCATGAGAATTTGATCTACTTGGACTAACTGCGGGTGGGACACTGCATATTCCTTAAAGCGGGTTAGCTTTTCATTGGCTGCAACTGTCAGGTTGCCATGAAGCCAGTTTTCCATCAACGATACTCCTCAAACACAGGCAGGCGAGAAATCTCCACAGTTTCTATCACTGTCGCTAGTTCTGTTGGGGGGCTTGGTGGGGTGGGGATGATTGTTTCCTCCCTCGGCAAAACTTTAGACTTATTGGCTATGGCTTCAAGTACCTGTTTTCCCTCTAGGTCACGTAATCGTTGCAATAGCAAAGCTTCATGTTCTTGGGCATTGCTCAGAAAGTCTGCCAGCCGTTTAGCGGAGATTGAAGTTCTCGTTTTCGTTAGCTTCCCAAATTGTTTGATTTCTTGAGATGCCAGCAATAGTTCTTTTTCTGAGCGTCCCGAAAAGGTGCTGTAATACTGAGAAATACATTTAACCCAACGTCCTTGGACATAAGCGTAAGCTACCCCCATATCAAATGGATCATAACGAACACTGACTTTGGTACGTTCTACTTCCGGGTTGCGAAAAGCATCACTCCAGTAATAGAGGTAGTTGACTTTAATTCCCTTTCCAGGCTGCACTAACGCATGACCCAATTTGGTACTAGGGCGGGTCATCATCAAAAACTCTTCATTGTAAGGAATCTGGCGATGTTCTCTTTCCCCTGTTTCTTGTAGCCCCATTACATAAGCGGCTTGTGGTGCCATGCCCAAAGCTGTGTGTTCGTTTTGGTCATAAACCTGATAAGCCCATTGGGTTAGGTAGGTGTACAAAGAAGCCAGTGTCCAGACAGCAAGTTGTTTGGGGTTGATAGCTTTGGTCAGTTGACGTGGTTGTTTGCTGGCTTGAGTATTTCCTAGTAGGTTGAAGATAAACTCAGTATTAGTCGTACCAAACAATCGTTCAATTACTGAACCAAACCGGGGTTTAGCACCAGGACGAGTCTTTTTAATACAGTGGTAACGTGCTAATAAAGTATCAAAATAGACGCTGTTGAATTCTTTTCCTCCATCTACTACCACTGCTTGTGGTAAGCGACCAAATCTCTGGACAAGTAGGCGTAATCCCATCATGCAGGAGCGGTAACTTGGGGCATCAAACGTCAGATAAACTGCTAAGATGCGGCGGGAGTAAGCATCAATCAACATAGTTAGCCAAGGTCGTCCTAAATTACGCCCTGTAGCTGAACAGCGTAATTCAATATCAAGCTGGGTATGGTCGATGTGGACAATAGCTAAGGGACGGTCTCCATGGCGGGGGGTACTCAGGGTTAACTCCCATAGCCAAGGCTGTTGTTGATAAGCGGCTTTTGCTCCCTGACGTTTTTCTATTTGAGTGGGTGAACGGCGTTGCTTGAGGCGTTGATAGAATGTACGTACAGAAAGTGGTTGAATGTTTTGTTGAGAGCAAGCTTGTAAATATGCTCGATACACGCTCAGGGCTGGTGCCAGCCTGGGTGTCTCAAAATATTCTGCAATTAAGGTATCGAGTAATTCCCGTGTGGCTGTTGGGGCTTTGGGTGTGCGGTTGCCTCGTTGTGCTATTTTTGGCAGCAAACCAACATACCCGCAGCCGTAATTGGCTTGTGCCTCACGGAACTGCTTGACCCAACGCCTCAAGGTGCGAAGGGCAATGTCTTTATATACATCTGGCTGGTGCTCAAGATATGCTTGGACTAAATGAAATCTGCGGTTGGCTTCTTTAAGATGGGCAGGACTAGCCGCATCCATTACTGAACGCACTTGTGCTGAATCTGTCTGTGTAGTGGATGCTGCACTGACGTTGATAGCTCCAGTCTCAAGTAACTGAAGAAAAAAGCCTGTTGGCAATTGCATTGGTTGCCCAATCTCCGGCAAGAGTGTTGTGGTTGTCTCACCGAAATTGACCAATGTCCAAAACCTTCCATCCCACAACAATTTTGTGTTAGTAACAATGGTTGTGAGATCATTGAGCGCAATATTCCCTTGCCGTTGCGGATTTCCTATGGCTAAATTCTGATGAGCTTGATAAGAAAGCTGGTCAATATATAGTTGCACTCGCCAATGTTCAACCAGAGGTACAGTTTCTAAGTCTGCATAGATTTGTTCTTGTGCCAGCATGATATATACATCGTTAGCACGCACTCCTGGTACTTCCCCAAGTAGCAGCCCGATAGTGATTCCTGGCTCTGCTGTGACTTTTTCAAGTATATGCGTTTGGAATTTTGCTGGAATTGGTGCAGTGAAACCAAAATAGTCTTCCAAAAACATCAGGTTTTGGATGAAGATGGGATGCAGTTCATTAGAAGAGCGCACATGGTATTGAAGACCAACTGGCTCTGCATACGCTTCTCCTGGTGGGCATCGCCACTTACCATCTGGAGTTCTTTGATAACGAGTGGGATATTTCTTTTCTAGTCGCTGTAATTCTTGCTCAGTTTTCCATTCTTCCCATGCTGCGCCCTTTTTTCGCAGCACGAAAAAGTCAGGTGTATGGTAATGACCAATATTTCGTCCTGATTTGGCTTGGTATTGAATCTTGAAGGATGGTGGTTGGTCGTAAAACTCTAGAACTTCAACTGAGTGTTCCATCTGGTAAATCGCCCACAGTTCTACGGTGTGGCTTTCAAATTGGATGGTTACGCCCATTTTTCGACTAGGATATGAGCCGCTGACATTAGTCGCACGCCCACCAACCCGACGTGACGGTGGCGCAGACCGAATCGCAGCAATTACATCAATTGTTGCTGCTTTGAGTTGCAATGCACTACACCAGTCAACAAACTCAGATTGGTTCAATCATTTTCTCCTAGTTTTTCCTTCATATTTTGACAGTGACTCTATTTCCCTCAAAATTTTTCTTGGTGTGAACCATATTATGGCCGCTTTGAACCATATCTGAGTACGAAAGTTCCTTTTTCAAGGCAAACTGAGGGATAGTTGAGGATTTTTTTCTAGCTATGGCACGTTAAAAACTTGTTGCCTCATTATGATGCAAAATTTAAACTCGCGGTCATGATTTGATACAAAACGTTAGGTCTGTTCCACGCTCAAATCCAGTATTTTCGTTAATTGAATGCCAGGTTATGGTTCACAAACTAGGCCACAAAATGGGTAAAGGCACAGTAAGCAAGACTGACAGCCGTTGTAACGAAACTCTAGAAGTTCTAGTGGTTTGCCTTCATCGTCGTGTAGTGATGTAGCATCACCCCATTGTGTGACTACTGCTCGGTTGAATTGTGCAAGGGCCGCTCGATGTTGATCGGGGACTCTAAAAAGTAGTTGAGATCTCCCCGGTTTACCACTGGTCCAGCTTACAGTTTGGGGAATGTCACCGTTAGCGATTGCTTCTAGCAATGGCTGTGCTGTAGGGCCGTCAACGTCTATGGCAATTAGCCCACCGCTCACTTCGCCGGTTCTCAGCCCATAGCCACTCCAGTACCGCTGGTAGATATTTCCAGCTTTGCTAGTAGCCTGTTCACCGTGCTGGATTAGATTGGCGATTTCCTGTTTTGATAGTGGAAATTCGTGTTGCCAATTCTTACGCCTGGGGCTTTTGTCTTGTAGGGGAGTGAGTGCCCAGCCATCAGGTATTTTGTCTAGCCCTTTGACTATCTCAACTGCATTTGGGACTTTATGAAATATGTCCCATTCACTTTCACTCTTGTGCAAGTGAGTACTTGCGTTTGGGTTTTG
>JAJPJF010000147.1 GCA_021324415.1 Nostocales cyanobacterium Centralia_MAG_434 | reverse complement strand
TCGAATCGCCTTAAAATCCTCTGGATAAGTATGAGCAGGAAATTCCCGCAACTTGGCATGATATGCCGCTTTTATTTGAGCGGGAGTCGCCCCTGGAGAAATTCCTAATTTTTCATAGTGTGAAGCCATAAATCCATTCAAAATTCAAAATGATTAATTAGTCATTGGGTATTGTTGTTGCTCCCTCTTCCTTCCCTATCTCCTGTCTTTTGTCTCCTTTAAAACAATTCTTGAAAACCGCTTTTTCTTCTACTCTTTCGTTTGTTAGACCGCGGTGGTAAGTCTCTAAAGATAAAGTCTAAATCTAGCTCATCATCATCCTCCTCGTCATCTAAAAAATCAGGCATATTGTTTAACATCTTTTGCTTGAGTTCTGGAAGCATTCTTTCAAACTCAGCTTTGGGAACTTTGTTACCCAATAATTTCTGAAGCATTCTTTCTAAGAATTCATCAATATCTGACCTATTTAGATTGTCAAATTCCTCTAGCTCTGGCATGATGTTTTGCGTTTCTTTTGCTCTCACAAACGCCTGTTCTTCCCGAAATGCTTGTAATGCTTTGGCATCTTGTAGACGACGGGCTAATTCAAACCCCTGTTGCTTTAGTTGTTCATATTGTGGTTGATTGAGTGGGTAGGTCGTGGCCCTGGCCAATAGCAGCAACGGGTTTTGGGGTTCTCGACTTAGTGCTTCCTCTAAGGTAGGAATGAGTGTGGTAATCCAGCCAAAACGGCGTGCTTGAAGTTGAATGTTTGCTAATGCATTGCCTGGTTGGGGCATTGTATCGAGGTAGGCGCGCACAACAGACTCTAGTTTTTGGGGACTATTTTCTTTAACCGCTAAGACCACAAGATGAGCCACTCTTGCTTCTGGGTGTTCTGCTGATAGGGTGAACAACTTTTGAATATACTGATTTATCAAGGCGGCGATGCCTTTTTCACGTTTGGCGAACAGGTGAACACAAAGAGCGATCACCTGCAATACAGGAATTTGCTCGCTGCTAGATAATTTTTGCAGCAGCCTGTCCCAGGCTTCGACTGCTGCTTTTTGGTGTAATGAAACTCGACCACCGGAATTGGGCGGACTTTGAGTTGCATTTACGAAAATTTGACACGCACCTATGGCAGGATCTTTTTTATTTTCTGTCTGTACTAAACGGCTAAATAAGGGATAACTTAACGTCGATAGAGCTTCCACCCAAGGTAAGATTTCCACTTCAGTTTCAACACTAAGATCTCCAAAGTGCTTGCCAAAACGGCGACGGGCTTCATTACGTGCTTGTTTGTCTCCTACTTTCTCATAACAACTAAGCAAGGCATGATAAGCTTCTTCATATCGACATCCACCTTCCATGGCTTGGGTAATCAGTGCAATTGCATCTTGATAATTTGCCTCCATTGCCGCAACAAGTCCCTTGCGCCCCAATAATTCTGGTGATGTTGGACAGATGCGTTCTGCTTGTTGCAAAGCTCCGAAAGCGGCTCGCTCCCGATCTATCGCCATGTAAGCATCTGCCATCCAGCAGTGCAGATGAGCTAAGGTTGGTTTTAAGCGTGTCTGTGGCCATTCCTGCGGTTTTTGTTTCCCTTCCTGCTCCAACCACCGTAGAAATCGGGTTAAAACACGTTGGCGTTCTTTGTGAGAATCATTAGCGTTTAAGACTGCTAAAAGATTAACTGCCAACTGGGGATTGAAGGATTTCTCTGTTAGCAAAGGCTGCCAAAATAGCTCTGCACATTCTGCCTCTCCCTGGTTTAGTGCTTGTTGACCTGCAAGAGTCAATAGTGATGTCCGCAGACTATTTAGTTCCGAAAACCGAGTTGAACGCTGCACCATCTGTAACAACACATGGGCAGCATCATGATGGTTGCCATTATTAATTAGCTGTGTAATTGCCAACGCTGATAGTGTATCTTGGATAACTGGATCTTCTCGTTCCAAATTTCCTGGTTCTAGGGGTGGTTCTCCGGTCTTTGCCTGTTGGGCCGTTGCCAATCGCTCTAAAATTGGATGTTCCAAATACTTTGGCTTGCTGAAGGTGTATTTAGATGAGTGCAACCCCAAAAGATTAGCAGATACGTCCCAATTCCCATTCACCTGCTGGCTGTAAATTATCCAAGCAATTGGTAAATCTCCTGGTGTGAGTGGGTGCTTAATTTTTTCAAAAGATGTCAAAGCGGCTTCTGGTTTTCCATGTTTGAGCGCCAGCACCCCCCTTACCCAGTGCAACTGGGTGGCGCTAAACCGTTTGGATTGTTCGTTAATTAACCTCTCAACTGTAGCGGTATCTCCTTTCAGCAATAGCAGCTTGAGATAACAGATGCTGTAGTCTTTGATCAGCTTACCTGCCTCAAAAGCATCACTGAGCAAATGGACTGCAGCATCCAATTGATTCAATTCCAGCAGACATTTAGCTTGCCAGTAGTGAGCCTCTCCCACCTGACCCAATTCCAGGGCTCGTCCAAAGGATTTTTCTGCCTGTTTAAAATCTTGCTTTTGGAATTCCTGCTGACCCCGCAATAACCAAATCTCTGATTCTTTGGGACTGAATTTCATTTGGGGGTGTAAGCGCTGAATTTTTTTGATTTCTTCCAATGCCTGTCGGTATTTTTTCTGCTTGAGCAATTCTTTGAGTTGAATCTCAAAAGAATTTTCACTC
>JAJPJF010000392.1 GCA_021324415.1 Nostocales cyanobacterium Centralia_MAG_434 | reverse complement strand
TCAATAGTACTTGCTCCAATAGCGCCAAATAAGGCACTTAAAATTAACTGAGTCGCTAAGGCAACTAATAAACCCGCAATAATTGGTCCCCAACGAACACGATCATGATAATCAACAACCCGGCCCACTACACCAGGCTCATTAACAATATCATCGCCTACTCTATTTGTGTAAGACATAGTCTTTAGTCCCCTTACTTTTTTAGGAAAGTCTTTACGGTATTGTGAGGCTTATTATTCAAATTAAATTGCTAAATATCATTCTGAATATCTATCACTCGATGGAGTTGCTAACTCTATCTTTAGTTACAAAAACTGTTACTTACAAACAAGGCATTTAATAACGTCTTGATATTATTTTTTGATAAGTTTTATTACATTAAAAAACCTATTCTTAATTGAGATAATTCCCTTAACAAATAACAATACTATTCGAAGCGTAAACTTGATAACCCTCATTAAACCCAGTTTTTGGAAGAAACTGCGTTTATCTACATTTATGAATTATTGAGGACTGCGATAGTTTCAGTCTTAATTATTATCTTGAGAAGAAGACAGAATCTAAGACACAGGCATCGGCTTGAAAGCTGATGTTGTTTGTCATTACCCACGCTTGGCTATAGTTCCTAAAGCAGGGGTTTAGGGGTAAGTGACAATCGGGAACATTACGCATGAGTTAACTGTCATGACAGATGATTTGTAGTTACTAAGGATTCATGTCTTAGAAGGATCACTGTGTCATGCTAAACCAAGTTAAGCATCTTAAGTGTAGCTTCAGTTACTGGTTACTACAGAAAAAGTTTTGAGGAAATGACTCCCGTATATCTACGTATATGTAAGTAATATTCCGTCTATAATTTAGGATTTTAGGATTGTCAACCTGGGGATGTCTTGATAAGGGAAAGTAATCATTATGTAGCTTACAAAAATTGTAATTGTAATAAAGGAGACGTTGGGGTTTTAGTATAAACCTAGAGACGAGAGATGAGAACATAAATCTTTTGCGAAAGTCAACAAATGGGTTTTCAAAGCGAAAGATTTTTGTTTTAATGGACGAACACTCACGGAAATTGTGAAAGAAGTGAAAAAAACTTTCAGGTAATTTAGTGTGTACAAACGAACATCATTACTAGTAAGTGTTTTTTTGATAGGAAGCATTGCTGTAACAATGCCCTCATTGGCTCAGCCTCAAGTCTTCTCAGCACCACAAAAAAGCACTCAAGAGGTAAAACAATTGCTTGAAGAAGGACGAAGGCTAGTAAATATGGGTGATTATAACGGTGCGATCGCCGTGTATCAACAAGCCGCCAATTTAGAACCAAAAAATCCAACGATTTATGCTGGTATTGGGTATTTATACGCTCAACAAGGAAACTTCTCTGCAGCATTAGGAAATTACCGTCGTGCGATCGCCCTTAACCCTAATAATGGTGATTATCAATATGCTTTGGGTTATGTAAGTGGAACTTTAGGAGACAATAAAAGAGCAAAAGAAGCTTACCGCCGTGCTATACAACTTAACCGTAATAACGTTAACGCCTATTTGGGACTAGCTACAGTCTTGTTGCGTTTAGGAGAATACAGTAATGTACAGTGGGCTTCTGAGCAAGCAATAAAGCTCGATCCGAAAAATCCTCAGGCTTATGAGCTCAAGGGTACGATGTTGATGAAGCAGCGCAAATCTAAAGATGCTATCGCAGTTTTGAAAAAAGCTCGTGATTTGTACCAAAGACAGGGTAAGTCTGAGGGTGTCGCCAGAGTCAGCTCTGCACTACGAAACTTAGGAGTATAAGATTAATCAAGTTAGCCTTACGTAAGGTAGAGGAAAATATTTTTAGGTTAGAGGGACGCATCCATCACTTTATTTCTATCTAACTACTAAAATGAGTATATTAGCTAAATAGTTGCTTTATTTAAAACTTTAAGTATATATACTAACTATCATGACAAGTCCTCATGGGCTTTTGTTAACTAAACCAAATATGACGCTAATTCCCATAAAGATTGCCATAGCAAGTTTTTTACCAAATCTGCAATCATGCAGAAATCAATCCACAAAATTTATTAACAAAACATTACAAAAAATTTGAGTTAAATCACCCGTACCACCACAGTGTGGCAATTTGGAATGTAAAAATTGGTGAAATTGGTAAGCTGTAGTTTTTGATAGTCAAAAACAATGTACAGCTAAATCTAGTACTAGAAAAAATGATACATAGGCATTCTCGCCAAGGTTCTTAGATAACCACAGTGGGAAAAGTTATCTTGGATATGAATCAGGTTCTGATATGGGAAGTCAAATGGCAGTAGAACAATTGCGCCGCTACAAAGAATATGGGGAATCTATACTCCAGAGTCTGGAGTTGGTGTTGCAAAATCCACCTCCTAATGAAAGTTGGGTTCCCAGCAGTATTTATGAAAGCATCCAGCGTCTTAAGTTGTCTGCCCAGAGAGCGGTACAACTCGCATCTTCACCGGTCAAAATCGGTATTATGGGGGAATTCAGTAGCGGAAAGACTTTACTGCTAGGTAGTCTCATCGGCTACGCTGATGCTTTGCCAGTTAGTGAGACGCCCACAACTGGTAATGTCACTGCTATCCACCTTGTTCAACAAAGAAATTTTCAAACAACGAAAGTTGGCAAGTTTAAAATTGAATATCTTTCTCATGAGGGTGTCAAAGAGTGTCTCCATTTTATGCTTGAAGAGGCACAACAACGGGCAAGAATAACAGAATTATCTTCGCTACAACTTGCAACCTTAAAAAGTTTATATCCCACCAATGCCATAGATAGTAGCGGAATCCTTAGATGGTGTGAGGAAGCATGGAATCAAACTCAAAGCTTAGAACTACGGTCTCTGCTACGTGAATTGGTAGTATTTGTCCGTACTTATAATGTGTATGGGAGTGATGTGTGTGGTAAAAGTTACCAGATTGACAGTACCACAGCACATAAAGGGCTGAGATTAACTGAGCCGCCCATGAATATTTTAGAACTCAGCTTTGAACAATTACCCACTTGTCCTAAACCTGTGGAGACATTGGTTCAGCCTTCAGCCAGAGATTTACAAAATAGTTTCTCATTGATTCGTCGTGTAGATCTTACAGTTGAGATATCAAAGGAGATTTGGGATTTATCCTCCTTACAAGGAACAAACGAGTTCATTCTCCTAGATTTTCCGGGTTTGGGATCTGCTGATTCTGGTGTTAGAGATGCGTTTTTGTCTTTACGAGAACTCGCAGACGTACAAACTATTTTGTTGTTGCTGAATGGCAGATATCCCGGCGGCGTGACAGCTGCTAAAATCCGCAGCATGCTAGAACGAGATAAGGGACAAGATCTAAAAGACCGTATCATAGTTGGTGTTGGACGCTTCAATCAGCTCCCTCTCTCCCGCAGCGATGAACGTAGCATAGACGATCTCTTAGAAGAGCCTTTGCTTTCAGAAGACATATTACTTGAGCGCCTACGTATTCTCCAACTTACTATTGCTAGCGCTAGCAATTTGACCACAGAAAAAAAGAACATTGTCTTGCTCTCACAACTCTATGGATTGACTAAGCTAGCAGAACTTTCTTCACTTGTGCAAGTTTGCTCAAACGAGTTTTTACCAGAACTTGATAAAACCAACAAGCCTGAAGAAATGGAATTGCGTCAGAAGTGGCAGAGGCTGAGTGAAATGTTGCCCTCTAGTAGTGTATTACAGAAACAACTCAGTGATTATGCAGAAGATGGAGGAATTAGTAAGTTACGCACCTTACTTAAAGAGCATGTTGCTGTTCATGGCATGAAACAACTTTTAGAAGATACTCAAAAGGCAGCGACGACTCTATGTAAAGAGCAGAGCAACCTGAAAAATCTGCTGTTGGAAATTCCGACATATATGCCAGTTGTCGAAAATCCTGCTTTTGTGACCTTGCGAGAAGCGATCGAGAATTTAGTGACTACCTATAGGCAATTTCAGGAAGATTTAGAAAAACAGCCGCTATTGAAGAATCGTAATGGCAAAGCAGTTAGTGATCTAGTTAAAGATGAATTAACTAATAAAATATTCTTTGATTGGAGTGAGTGGACTTTACTTTTTGATAGAACAAAAAATGGAACAATCTCCTTAACAAAAAGTGAGAGTTTTTTTGAGGAAGATGAGGTTGATGATTTCATCGTTACCAAGAGTGATGATTTTTATCCAGCATTTGCAAATACCATTAACGAAATGCAAGGTTTTGCTCACGAACGTACTATAGAAGCAGTCACAGACTTATTTAATAAATTATCGGGTGATGTAAAAATAGAACGCGATCAACTAAACACAATTTTGCGACTAGATCAAGAACAGAATATTGAAAAAAAATTTGGGCGAAATCAAGTCCGCTTATGGAGAAACCTTCTGCGAGGAATAGATCCTATTAATAAATGGCAAAAATTAATTATTCAACACAGTGGATTAGCACTTAGTGCGACTCCTATTAATGCCGATGCTTTATTTCCTTTGGCGCGTAAGGATGACAAACACTCTAAAGGTCAAATTTTTGATTGGAGTCCTGATAAAAAATTTCCTGTATCTCCCAGACCATTTAATCACCAGATTGCTGTTCTGCGGCTACGAGATGAAATCACTGCTAGCGCAGGACTACATCTTGTACAGTATGTGAGTCAGCTCACCAAACAAGTGAAATCTTCTTTTTCACTAGCGCTTAAGGAAATAGTTGACAATCTACAAGAACTCTTAAAGTCAAAGCATGAACCTTTATTGAGGTATATTGCTTCTACCGAAGAACATGCTTCTACCTCTACCTCTACCCCACCTTGGTTAGAGACTCTTTCTCAAATACCCATAATTTCTTATCCGGAAGAATTTTAGGGTTCGGGCATGGGGCATAGGTAAAATTTTGGACTACCTACTCCCCAACGCCACTTGCTACAACGGAGGGAACCTCAACGGACAGTTCGCTCAAGTCGGGAGACCCGCCCACGCGACTGTCCTCCGCAACGCAGTG
>JAJPJF010000018.1 GCA_021324415.1 Nostocales cyanobacterium Centralia_MAG_434 | reverse complement strand
TAAGCCATGCCTGCCTGGGAATAAGTGCGGGTTCTTACCTCTGGCTTTAATGGTGGGAATATACTCTTCTAAGTATCCTCGTAAGATGGGGTGTATTTGAATCTCCCGTGTGTCACGCCCACCCTTGGTGTTATAGCTGCGGATGATCAACTTAGGTCTAACTCCTCGCGGGCTGACCACATCACCTTTAAGGAGTGTGCAGGCTTCATAAATCCGTGCCCCTGTGTATAGGCAGATACTAAAAAGGGCGCGATTGCCCGGAGGGCAGTGGCTAAAGCCAATCGCGCTCCTTGACAAAGCCCTCGGCAAAGAGCAACGATATTTCTTCAGGTTTTAGTATTTCGGCTTGGCCGAAACCGTTTATTTTCATACCGAATCCGGTACACTAGGAGACTACTCGTTTCCCTACTGTCAAGCATTTTACCCCATGGTTAGGTTTATGCCCTGGTAGTCGTGTGACTGGTGGTAAAGTTAAAAGTTCTCAATCTCGTTCTGTTGGTAGCCGCGCAGAAGAGCGCTTTTCGGATGGCGGCTCAAACTCTTTGTCGCAGCCACTCTGCTAATGGTGCTTATTACCGTCGTATGCAGGCCCATATGGGGGCTCCCAAAGCTATTACTGCTGCTGCTCACAAGCTGGCACGTATTTTTTATCGTCTTTGGACTTCTGGTGCTCAATTTATTGGCACTGGCGTTGATGCTTATGAGCAAAGGTTTCGGGAGCGCGTAGTTAATAACCTCAAGAAAAAAGCTTTGGCTTTTGGTTTGGAACTTACCCCCATCTCTGACTCAACGCAATGTGTTTCTTGAGAGAGCGTTAGGGAGATCCAAAAAATAAAATGTCCAACCGTACTCGTTAATCGGTGTGCAGACATGTTGATAATGTAGGGGCCCAGCCTGGAAGGCTCTTGCACGGTTGGACTTATTACGCCTTAAGTGCCATAACGTGAAATTCATTGCGGGGTAAGGGTTTGAGGTAAGGTACTTACCAGCCTAAATCATCTCGCAATTGTGCAATGTCAGTAAAACGAGCAAGCTTTAATTCTTGATAAAGCTGTAATTACCTTATGTAATAATTAATTTAGAAAATTCTTCTCTAATAAATTTCGGCAATTCATCCCAGCTACAAAAGCCCGTGCGGCAATTTACAAATTGATATCCAAAAATATTAGAGATATCATTTTCAATTTGTGAATCGTTTTTGATGATTTCAATTTCGTAACTAAATAGCCATGTATGCCTTAAATTCTTCGAAAATGAATATTTAATACTATTATCCCTGCAATATCCGCTTATCATCAGAATCTCCACTTAAAAGATTACGCATTCTTATTCGAGTGGCAAAATATTTTAGATTTATTTGTAAAGCACTTAGCAAAAAATTGTTAGATTTTGACATATTGACTACAAACTATAAAGCTGATTAAATTTTAGTTCACCATTTTTATAACGCCTATAAACTTCCTGAATTCTGCTAGTTTGTGGAACTTATAAGCCTTGTTTAACAAACCTCTTTCCTACATCAGAATCTTTCAAAGTTTTACACAAATAAATTAGCAACTTATTCTAGACATATAACTGGAGAGTAACACCAAATCAGTAAGTACAAAATACAAACCATTGCGAGAAAATATTTAACTTTAAGAACAAGAATAAAACGCTTAAGTAAGTGGGTGGAAAAAAAGTCAACTATGTTAAGATATGTAAATACTGAGCATACATCTAGAAGGTGGTTTGTGTATGGGGGCACGTTTAAGAGTATTTCTGAGTGATGAGCAAGACCAAACGTTGCTAAACCTAAGAAAACAGGATGTGCCACAGAAAGTAAAAGACAGAGCAGAAGTAATTAGGCTAAATGCACATGGGTGGTATGTGGAGAAAATAGCAACTCACTTTAATTGGAACACCAAAACGGTAAGACTCGTGTTGCATAAATGGAATGAGCATGGTTTAGAGAGTCTTTGGGAATTACCAGGTCGAGGAAGAAAACCAAAATGGGAAGACTCGGACATCGTATTTTTAGAAGAATGCCTCAGAATTGAGCAACGCACATACAACAGTCCGCAGTTAGCTCAGAAGTTAAAAATACAACGCAATGTACAAATGAGTCCCGACAGGCTAAGACGGGTACTCAAAAAAAAGGGGGTCGATTGGAAGCGAGCCAGAAAAAGCCATAAAGGAAAACAGGATCCGATAGCACGAGCAAATAAGCTTTTCAGACCTAGATATGTTGGAATTGGCTGCAGCAAGTGGCGAAATTGACCTGAAATATCTGGACGAATCAGGGTTTTGCGTATGGAGTGAGCCTGGTTACACCTATTACTTTCGGGGTGAGCAAAAACGTTTGGGGAGATCCAAAAAATAAAATGAAAGCGCCTTTGTTGGTTGATCAGTCAGCGCAGTAGGTTATGCGTGGTAATAAGGCGCTTTCATTTTATTACTGGTAAGTGCCTTGGAACCAACAAAACGCCGTGGTCGGAGGTTAAGCATCATCGGGTTTCTTCAACCTTTAATCAGCTTTGTTTATGGTTTAGTTATCGGTGGTGTTAACCGCAAATCTTACATAAAAATGATGGAACAGGAAGCGAAACTTGCACAACAAACAGGTCGTACAAGGGTGATTGTGCAAGATAATGGGCCAATACATCGCTGTCGAGAAGTTCAACAATTGTGGAAAAAATGGGAGAGCCAGGGTTTATACATATTTTTTCTCCCAAAGTATTGCTCTCAAATGAATCCAATTGAATTGGAATGGCAGCATATCAAGAAAAATGAATTATAAGGTCAAATATTTGATGATGAGTTAGACCTTGCTTACGCCGTCATTAATGCTGTTGAGGCTAGAGGAGAAAAACGTCATCACAGTACACATCGTGTAAAATTTAACTCTTGTATGCATGGTTAACATTTTGTTACATAGCGGTAAATTTTTGCGCCCACTTACTTATATAGTAAAAACGCTTAGCCCCATTGGTGCTAAGCGTAAAACTGAAGTCGCTGATATTTCCTTAATGCTATTTTAGCTGCTTATTTGTTGATAAATAAAAACCACCCAAAGCTTGCAATCGATTTCCAGTGGGGAATCATTCTGGGCGGTTCCTATTCGATTTACTGATTATTCGCTATCTCTTGTCCTTCTATTATACGCTTTGCTGAAACCGCCCAAAAGAGGCATTACTCTGGGCGGTTTTTATTTGAACGACTTTTGAGCAAGGATTCCTATGAATTTATTATACGATTTATCGATGTATTTATTGGGTTATTTCTATTCTCAAGATACTAACCAAATAAAAATTGCCTACAGGAGGTACTACTCTGGGCGGTTTCTATTCGATTAACTATTGATTGCTCTCTGTATGAGGATATTATAGCTGCTTATTCTTTGATAGTAAAAACCGCCTAGAAGAGGTACTACTCTAGGCAGTTTCTATTTGTATGACGGGTATTCGATATCTCTTTGCTATTCTATTATACGATTTAACCATGTATTTGGTGGTGTATTAGTGTTCTATCCTTGGCGGACGTTCGTCTTCTCAAGATACTAACCAAGTAAAAACCGCCCAGAAGAGGCATTACTCTGAGCGGTTCCTATATGTATCACTTTTTGATTAAGAATCTTGTCAATTCATTATACACCTTAGCGCTGTATTTAGTAATGTATCACTATAGTACATATGTTCTATAATTTCCTCAGTAAATTATTGAGCTTGCTTGATAGCTTCAATATCCCTCACTTCTATATTGCTATCATAATTGCTAAATGCAAAGCTACGACTTGAGGGTGTGTCACTATGACCCATTACTTCACTGAGGCATGCTTAATGTTGGCAGCTATCTGCACTTTTTGGACTCGATTCACGCCTCTTGACTCGTTCAAGGGATAAAATTGCTCCGATGCCGAGTTAAGTCGCGCAAATCCCTTTGATCAACTTTCAAAGGTGCTTTCATTTTCTTACTGGCAAGTGCCTTATCGAAAAAACACGTAGTATTATTAAATACTACGTTTTAACGACAAATAACCCTATATAATTTTGATTTTAGCCACTTAATCATTAGCAAAAAAACACGTAGTACTACTGCATACTACGTGCAGAAAAAACACAATGCTTACTTATTTTTTTAATAAGGGAGATCCAAAAAATCAAATGCAATTGTGTTTTATTGTGTTTTAAATGCTTATTATAGTGTTTTTAGCAGTCTTTTCTGATGTTCCAGTCATACTTACAAATATCATCAATGTTTCTTTTCCCGTCATCAATGATTGCCCTAAAGGGCACCTCAGATCTTGCACCTGAAAAATGTGATGTAATTTAGTTACTCAGTACTAAACTACAACCCTTGATTTGGCAATAAAAGACCATAAAATTCAGGTATTTTTATTATGCATCTTCTGGCATCATCTGGGTTTGTACGGAGAGGTGCAAGATCTGAGGCACTGGCCTCTGGCCAATCGCCCTTGGTTGCACTACCATGTTCACCAAAACTGCACAAGAGTCATTATTAAGAGTACCCAGTACCCTTTAATCAAAACCTCACAGCCAAGTCTATAAGTTCTACACACCTGTTATATTCGATTGAAAGTGGCACCCCCCTAGAGAGTGAAGGTTGAAAAAGTCTGTCCCTTGCTGCCTGTAGAAACACTCACCTCAACCAAAGGGAAAAGCTCGTTTAGACCCAATAAACCAGTATTTTGGATTATTTTGTTTGATAAAGGCACATTTTGACCGAGTGGACGTCTTAGGAAGCTTGTTGTCTTGTGACAAGATAAGTATGAAGTGTTTAACTTTTGCCTTGGCTGGAAGTATTATCGCTATTAGCTCTGTCGGCTCTTGGAGT
>JAJPJF010000320.1 GCA_021324415.1 Nostocales cyanobacterium Centralia_MAG_434 | reverse complement strand
GAGGCGAGCCAAAAGAAAACCCTCTTGCTCTTCAAAGATCGGCCTGTATAAAGTCGGTTCTTCACCTGGTGCATGTTCTCCCATGCGATCAAAGTAGAAAGGCTGATACAGGCGTTCTAGCACATGCGGATACTTTTGACGGAGACGGTTGTGAATAGTGCGAATATTTGCAAAGCGGCTCTTTCCGCCTTCTTGAGTGACCTGCAAGGCTAGTAGACCAACATAATGAGGAAAAAGCAGATTGGATGCATTGTCAACATGGAAATCGAGTGGGACATTGCTTTGAGATGCTCGAATACCAGAACCAGCTAAAGGTTTAAGGCCAGTGTCTTTCACATCCCACAGCATGAATCCTTGACGATTCTGCGGTACTGGTCGGCAAATCATCGAACTCAAAGCTAATAAGGTTGTTTCAACCTCTTGGGGAGAAATGCTGTCTAGAATTGTTTCGAGGCCACCCAGGAATGCAAAACCTAATCCTTGATCAAGCACAGTTTTTACCTTGCTCATTAACTCGCGGCACAAAGGTAGGTCGTGTGCTCGTAAATCGTCCAGATTGAAGGATGGTTTTTGCTCCAAGTACTCTAACAGATTTAAAATCTCAGAGAGTGCTTGTCTAGAAAATTCAAAAAAATAATTTTCTTTTTTAACGTCTGCGCCAGTCCAAGTCAGTGGAGATTCGACTAATGATACCAGCATAAATTCACTCCTGAACACTTAGTATTGTTTGCTAAAAGAACAATGGAGATACTTTTAATTGGAGAGTTGAAGGTTGAAAACCTTAAAGTAAAGCGAAGGAGGGCTTTGCATCATCTGGGAGGTGGGTGAACCAAATTCTCTTGTAATGCCTTGGTATTTGAGGACCGTCCTTGTATTTATCCCTTCCATGAGCAACTACGTTATTGTTAACAAATTGTACTTGCCCAGGCTCCATTGCCTCTTGAAAACAGAGAGATTGATTGACAGATATATTTTTCAATGCTTCGAGTGCTATGATGGCAGCTTCGTCCATTGATTTTGCACGCATTTCGTAACCACGCTTGATAAGATGTATATCAAGGCGAGAGGTTAAATGTCCGTTTTGATACTTAAATATAGATTGATATGAAGTTGGTTCTTCATCTCCATGTTCCCCCATCCTATCGAAATAAAACGGCTGATATAAACGCTCTAGTATATGAGGATAATACTGTAGTAGGTGATTATGAATAGTATAAAAACTTGCAAAAAGGCTCTCTCCTCCCTCTTTGGCAACCTGCAATGCTAGCAGGCCGATATATGGAGGAAAAACCGGATTCGATACAAAATCGTTATGAAGATCGAGCGCAATATTGGATTGAGAAGGTCGAACTCCGGAGCCAGCCAAAGGCTTAAGTCCTAAGTCTTGTACGTCCCAAAACATCAACCCTTTGCGATTTTGAGGAACTGGCCGACCAATTAAAGAACTTAATATGAATAAGGCTTTTTCAGCTTCTTCAATGGAAATACTATCTAAGGGCAATCTATCTAGAATTGCAAAACCCAATCCTTTATCTAATACATTTTTGATACTAGCCATCAGCTCACGACACACAAGTAAGTCGTGAGAGTGTAAATCGTCAACACTAGGTAATGGGTTGTTTTGTAAAGATTTTAGTAATCTCTGAATTTCAACGCATGCTTGCCTAGAGAGTTCAAAAAAGTAATCTTCTTTTTTAATGTCTGTGCTAGTCCAAGCCAGCGGAGATTCAATTGATTTAGAAAGTATTGACGAACATCCGAAAGATGCCACCACAAATTTACTCCTATAAATTGAGTGAGTAAGACAAACCTTCTCAGGATGTCTATCTGAGCAATATGAAATTTGTTTGGCGACGAAGATAAGCCCCGTTTTTGAGGCATAGCCGAGATGCGACCCTGGCAAATCTATCCCAACTTTTGCAAACTGGAGTTTTGCAAAAGTTGCAATAGAGCAGCTTGATCTGAAGACTGCAAATATCGAATGCCGAGAATTTGCGTGTGAAACGCATAAGTTTTAATATGCAGTACTTTTTTATTTGCTGCAAGCTTTTAGGTGTGCTCATCATATGCTACAGAAGTTACAAACCCTGATCAAAGTTGATCAAAGTTGATCAAAAAAATGATTTTCCTATTAATATTGCTAATCATTAGCAAAATTTCACTTTTGCTTTTTTTATGAGTATCTATTGCTTTTAACCCTTTATTTATACCTTTTGATAGATTGTGAAATCTATTTTTTTTAGATTTACAGTGTTTTTTACTTCTATCATAGTTAAATTAAATACATTATTTTTGATGTTTGTAGTATAGTAAGTTGTCAAGGCACTTACCAGTAATAAAATGTCCAGCCTTATTACCACGAATAACCTACTGTGCTCTGGAATTTTGCCACTAGAAAAAGGGCAGCCTTGTTACACTACTAATTAGTCAGAACACCAACTGATCAACCACAGAAGGCGTGGGAGCCGATATCAAGGGAAAGGGCAGGCTTCATTAAAACTAATTAATCAGAACACCAAACAAACCAACATTTCAAGCCTG
>JAJPJF010000416.1 GCA_021324415.1 Nostocales cyanobacterium Centralia_MAG_434 | reverse complement strand
GAATTCACCGGTCGAAATATCTGCATATGCCAAACCCCAATACTCTCCTGCAATAACCACAGCAGCTAGGTAGTTATTACGACCAGCCTTCAGCATACCCTCTTCTAGCAAAGTGCCAGGGGTCAGAATGCGAGTGACCTCGCGCCTTACTAAACCTACAGCTTCAGCAGCATCTTCGACTTGATCGCAAATGACAACAGCATAACCTTTTTCCACCAGTTGGGTTGTGTAGCGTTCCCATGCATGATGAGGGACACCTGTCATGCATACCCTACCTACTTCTCCAGCATGCTTACTAGTCAACACAAGTTCCAGTTCTCTGGAGACAGTAATTGCATCTTGAAAAAAGGTTTCAAAAAAATCCCCCACCCGATATAACAGCAGTGCGTGAGGATACTTATCCTTCATCTCAACGTAGTGCTGATACATCTTACTGAGTTTGCTGCGATCCACCACTCGAGAGTCAGCGTGAGGTGCAGGTGGGTGATTTGAGTCTGTTGTTTGGGACCCAGTGTGAGGAACGGTCATTGATATCTAGCAATACAATTGGAATCTGCTAATATCCGATGATAACTGAAATACCAGCAATAATTCAGAAGTATCCATTATTTATGCACGTGTTAAATTTTCTTCACCTGGGGAGGGTTGTTGTCCATCTTCACTAGGCACAACAATTTGATTTAATTCTCCAGCACGCCAACTATCTGCAATATCCTTGATAAAGCTAGCGATAGGTATAGCAATCAACAATCCAAGTAGTCCTCCGAGTTTGGCTCCTAGCAGCAACGAAATGACAACCCAAACGGGGTTTAAGCCAGTCAAATTCCCGAGAATACGAGGTGCAACAAAATTAGAGTTGACTTGGTCGATCGCCACTGCAGCAACTAGAACTTCTACCCCTAGCCAAAAGTTTTGTAAAGCCACCAATAAACTGACTATGGCAATACCTATTCCAGTACCAAAGGGGAAGAGAGAAAAGAAGCCAATTCCAATCCCAAAAAGTAAAGCTAAGGGAACTCGCAAAGCCACAAATACCAGTATCAAAGTTGATGCTAGCAAAGCACCTAATGTTGCTTGACCAATAAAATAATTATGAAAATCCTCGCGCAGAGTTTGTCGAATTTTCGAGCCAATAGGAGGCGGGAACCACAGAAAAATTCCATCCCAAAGACGTTCTCCATTCCATACCAGATAGACAGTCAATACTACCGTCAGCAGTATATTAGCCAAAGTACCAATTGTATCAACAGCAAAGCCAAGGATTTTACCAATAAATGTCTGAAGTTGATTAGATAATCTGTCTAAAGTTTGGGTAAGTAAATTGCTTAAATTAGCTGGTAGTTGTTGAGTTGCTGCCCAGTTTTGCAAAGCTTGTAACTGTTGAGTTCCTGAGTCAATCCAAGCAGGCAAAATATTAGCTAATTCATTTAACTGGGCAAGAATCTGAGGAACCAAGGTAATTGCGAGAGCAACGACAATCACCACAGCCAATAGCAAAACTACCCAGACAGCAAAATTACGTTTTACCTTTTGCCGTTGTAAAAACTGGATCGGATAATCTAAAACAAAAGCCAGGAGAATGGCAGCAACGACAATACTGACTAAAGGTTGAAAATAGTTCACCACTTGTAGCAACACCCAGCCATTCAGTATTGCAAGGGGAAATGCTAATCCTAAACTTAACCATCGTGGCAGTTTGTTTGTTGATTGCATCATGGGGAGTGGGGAGTGGGAATCAGGGACATAGGGAATGGTAACCAGGGAATAGGTGGTTATTGTAGTTTTTATCAAAGACTAACACCTACTCCCCACTCCCTACTCCCTATTCCCCATCTTTTTATTTATAAAATCTAAGAGAATACGCTGAGGCATCGGTCCGAGGGGTCGTACTTCCCCCGCTGCTGCTGAATAACAGCTGCCCTGGTGAATTTCTTCTGCTGTCACCCAACCCATATCCCAGCCTTCATTGAGAACAAGTTCATCTAATTCCACTATAAGGTGTGCATGAAAAACGTGACGAATCACTTTCTCATCGGGATAACAACCAAACTTAGAAAATGTTGATGGCAGAGTGTAGGAGATTTCTTCTAAAATTTCTCGTTGTACCGCATCCTCTGGAGTCTCACCAGGTTCCATGTGTCCACCAAATAGTCCCCAGCAGCCTGGATAGACAATATTAGGATTATTGTCGCGCAATTGCATAAGAAACTTGTTTTCTCGATAGAGAATAGCCATTGCTACTTGAGTTGCCATATGATTAACCTTGAAAGCAAACTTAAACAAACATCTCTGTTTTATTAATAAAGCCCTTGCTTAGCAAGGGCTTTCAAGGTCAAGTAGCGATTATAAGCAAATAAAACTTAACTACTTGGCAGTGGGAGCCTTAAAGCCAGCTTTTTCAGCAGTTGCCTGATCCTTAAAGCAGATGTCTGGCTTCTTACTTGCATAGTCTGGTGACTTAGGACCATGATAAACATTGCCCCGTTTTGCTGTGACTAAGCCCTTAACAGGAGCATTTTTAGGACAAGCGGTTCCCTGAGGTGCGACACCTAACTTCTGAGCTGCATCTGGGATGGTCTTCGTTGTTGTTTTTTCTGAACCAGGTGAGGCTTGTCCTCCAGGAGAAGCTGTCGGTGATGTTGTTTCTCCACCACTAGGGGTGTTACCGGAATTGTCAGACTTCTGGCTACAACCTGAAATTGCAATGACAGCCAATAGTACAATAGTCAGAGTCCATCGATGTTGCAATAGATATTTCATACTCTTTTCACGCTTTTACGGCTTTTTGTTATTGCTCTATTTAACCAACACTTACGCCGTCTGTCGAAACATCTGTTGCACCGTTCACGCCTCTGGCAACCTCTACCAATTGGTCAAGAATATCTTGGCTAGGAGCTTCCCCTTTAAGCACAACTGTGCTACCAGTTTGGGCTACATACACGCTATCAAGATCATCGAATCGACCATCTTCATCAAAAGCTAAGGCTACTCGCTTAGCAAGACCGCTTTGATCATACTCTCCATTTAGCCCTACTCGTTCTGGTGGCGTTCCTCCATCTCCACTACCAGTTTCATCACTGCCAGTATCAGTGGGGGTAGGATTAACCTGAGCATCTTCAGGCTTTTCTAGACCAAACAGTCGCTGTAACCAACCCATAAGCTTTTTCTCCAAATACAGTAACTTAAATCTTTCGAGGAATTTACTTGATTCCTCAATGGATAAATCTGGAGGCTTGTAATCTTTGTAATCTTAGAAGCCACCCAGTTAGAAAGAGCTTACACACTCATTCTGTTGTCTGAGCTTTCTGTTTTTTCTTAGTCAGGCTTGCATCTGACTTTAAACACTTTCTTTTTGAAAGATGACCAAGTAATTTGTAATTATCCTACACAACTGTCAACTAGGAAATAACAATTACGAATTGAGTTGCTGCGGTTGAGAAGTATTCATTACAAATGATATGAATCTTTGTAAACTCACAGCAGATAATTACAAAAAATCCTAAAGACAAAATGAAGTTTACCTATGAAACCTCTTCAAATAAATTAAGAAAAGATTAAATTTAATGAGTCGTCTGTATAAAATAAAGGTTGCAGACAATTCCCCACAAATACATGACAAATGTCATTGAACGGATTCAACACTTCAATCAAGGACGCATCCCTGAACTTCTACAGTTGAAGTATAAAAACATGCAGGCTGATCCGTTTGCTTTCTTTCGAGGTACCTGTCATTTATTCTACGAAGATTGGCCAAAAGAGTCAGTCTTAAATACTGCACCTGCAGTTTGGGTCTGTGGGGATTTGCACTTGGAGAACTTTGGTAGCTATAAGGGAGACAATCGACTGGTTTACTTCGATATCAATGATTTTGATGAAGCTGTCTTAGCTCCTTGTACGTGGGATTTGGCACGTTTGCTGACCAGCATTTTAGTTGGTGCACGTTCACTAAATGTGAATGAATCAGAAGCCTTATGTCTATGCAATTGTTTTCTTTTGAAATACACTGATGCTTTGCAACAAGGACAGGCACGTACAGTTGAAAGAGACACTGCCATTGGAATGGTCAAGGATTTACTTGCTAGTCTCAAGCAACGCGATCGCAAAAAGTTTTTGGATAATAGAACTGAGGAAAACGCAGGAAAACGCAAGCTGCTGATTGACAGAAAACGCACTCTCCCGGTTACCAAGGCAGAACGAGTCAAAGTCACAAATCTATTAGAACATTGGGCAGATCAGCAACCAAACCCCCAATTCTTCAAACTTTTAGATGTTGCTCATCGCATCGCAGGGACAGGCAGTTTAGGTGTTGAGCGTTATGTGATTTTGATTGAAGGCAAAGGTTCCCCTAACCGCAATTATCTTTTAGACCTCAAGGCTGAATTCGCTTCTTCTTTACAACCTTACCTCAATCTGCCTCAACCACACTGGAGTCATCAAGCCCAAAGAGTTGTAGCCATTCAAAGTCGGGTACAAGGAACCCCACCTGCATTATTGACCGCATTAGAATTTGAAGGTCAGACTTATGCTTTACGTGAACTGCAACCAATCCAAGATAGAGTGAACCTAAAGCAGTGGAACGGAAAATTAAGGCGTTTGGAAAAGGTCATCGAGACCATGGCCAAGCTCGTTGCTTGGGGACAGCTACGCAGCAGTGGTCGCCAAGGGTCAGCGATCGCAGATGAACTCATAGACTTTGCCAGCACTACTGAGTGGCATCAGCCCTTGCTAGACTATGCTCATGCTTATTCTGCTCAAGTAGAGAAAGATTACACTACTTTTTGTGCAGCTTTTAAAAATTAATCATCATGAACTGGGCATAGGGCATAGGGCATAGGATAACTTCCCTTGTCCTCCTTGTCCTCCTTGTCCTCCTTGTCCTCCTTGTCCTCCTTGTCCTCCTTGTTCTCCTTGTTCTCCTTGTTCTCCTTGTCCTCCTTGTCCTCCTTGTCTCCCTAAGAATGCACTCTTCTCGCTGGAGTTGTTCTGACCTTCGACTCTTGCCTCTTGATCTGATCGACTAAATCTGCGCCTACAACAATAGTGATATCAGAAAGAATGTCTCCAATCGAAGCTACCTGTACCTGACCTGTACCTAGTATGCTACTAACAGCATTAGCTGAGTCTGGGTTGCCATGTTGGGCAATAATTTGCGTCTTTTGCGGATCTGCTATTGTATCAATATTGGTAATGTAGGCATTCCTAAAACCATGTTTTCTGAGAAAGGAAACGACCATTTCTCTATCTCTAGGTTGTTTTGTAGCATTTGCTACAGCAATTTTTAGGGTTTTGGGATCAGTGACATGAGCAGCATTTTCTTCCGCTTTAGCAGTCTTGACATCAAAATACTGGGATAAAATACCAGCGGCAGCTTTGGGATTGTAAATCCAGTAGCTGAGTTTGTATTCATCTTTACGACTGAAGCGTCCTGGAAGCATCATTAAGTGCATCTGGTGGCGATCGCTCTTCACTAAAGTCTGAGCCACTGCCAGTATTTCCTGCAGTGATAAGTCCGTTTCTACATTATCTTTCACTACCTGAAGAATCTGAGGTAGCTTGCCAATACTCTCAGGCTGCAGTAGAGTGTGTAGAATTTCTTTGAGCACTTCCTGCTGTCGTTGGACACGACCAATATCACCCAACCTATCATGACGAAAGCGAACATATTCTTGTAGATGCAGCCCATCAAGCTTCTGCCGTCCTGGGGAAATGTGAATGTTGAGGTGCTGTGTTTTGTCTGTATAGTCCATTTGTTTGGGAACAGTCACTTCTACTCCCCCCAAGGCATCCACCAGATGAATAAACCCTTCTGTATCAAGTCTGACGTAGCGATCTATACTAACACCTTCTAATAATTGACTGACAGCCTCAGCTGCTAGCTTTGGTCCACCCCGTACATTCGCATCGTTGAGCTTATCAATGCCAATTTTGGGTAAACTCACCAAGGTATCTCGTGGAATAGACAGGACACTAATTTGATTGTTGTTTGGCTGCAGTCGCACCACAAGCATTGTATCGCTGTTGCCTGCAAGTGCCTCAGCAGGTGTGTAGTTCCCTTTGTGTGGATGTCCTGAATTATCAATGCCGAGAATCAAAATATTGACAGGATGTTCTAGGTTAGTGGGTATCAAACCTGTCAGGCTTTTGGAACTATGGGGCAAGTGGGAAGAGGCAAAATTCTTGAGGGGGGTTAGAGTCATCAGAGCCAAAAAAGCTGCTCCAGAGGTTACAAACACTAGCGCCATCATTCCCCAAAAGAATGGCTGTTGCAATCGCTTAAATCGTGGGGTCTTGTTTTTTTGCGTCACTTCTCACCTACACACTCTAAAAAAACTAACAGCAACAATGGGCCATAGATACTCTTGGACTCAATGGTAACCACCATGACCTAGACTCTCATCAGAGTTTTCGCCCTCTTGAGCATAAAGCATAGAGATTTCCGGGCATAGGGCATAAGATGTGGAATAAGTAGGCATGTGGTATAAGGAAGGCTGTGGTTCTCTCCTTAGCCAGAAGCATAGAACTTCACTGCCAACTCTGTATGAAAAATGGTCTCATTTTAGTATTGCAAAAATATTAAAGGAAGAGTATCCTCTCAAGACACTCCGGCACCTGGCGGTAAGCTGTGCTAAAAGTAACGAGGTAATTATTTTGAGCATTGTTGCAGACACTATAGAATTTCTATCGTTAAAGTGGTCATGTTTACTTGTAAAAGCTTGTTCAAACCGTAAAAATTATTTATGATGAGTGACATTTTTTTGGCTGCTTCGACGACTTGCTCTAGTGATGTAGACTTGGGTTTTGTCGAATTAGGTTGGTTGAAAGTCATTGTTTTGGGTATTGTCCAAGGCATTACTGAATTACTACCAATCAGTAGTACTGCCCATTTGCGCATAGTACCAGGTTTGTTGGGATGGCAAGATCCCGGTTCCGCTTTTTCAGCCGCGATGCAACTTGCTAGTCTCGCTGCTGTCATTAGTTATTTTTGGAAAGATATCAAGCACTTAACAGGTGAAACGATTAGAGCGATCGCCGACCAAAATTTTCAGTCAAACTCCTTTCGGTTAGTGCTGGGAGTCGTGCTAGGTACACTCCCTCTTGCTGTAGCAGGTCTTCTGCTGCATAAAATCATCAATGCTTGCAATTCTCCATTCCGGGCTTTAACAGTCATTGGCATAGCTTCGATTGTCATGTCTATACTGCTAGCTCTAGCAGAAAAACAGGGTAATCACGAGCGAGATTTTAACCAGTTGACTATGAAAGATGCAATTTTGGTGGGAATTGCTCAAGCATTTGCTTTAGTTCCAGGAGTTTCTCGCTCTGGTTCGACTTTAACAGCCGCACTATTTTTGAAAATGGAGCGAGAAACAGCAGCCAGATTTTCGTTTTTACTAGGTATCCCAGCAGTTTTGCTAGCAGGGGCCAAAGAACTACACGTCCTCTTCAAAGCGGGTCTTGATGCCAATGGTTGGTTGGTTCTATTAATTGGCTTAACCTCTGCCAGTATTTCCGCCTTCGTGGCGATTTACGGTCTATTACACTACCTAGAAAAACACAATACTTTTATTTTCGTCTTCTACCGCTTGGCAATGGGGATATTTTTGATAGTTGCTGTGATGACAAATTTATTGCCAAATTGAACAGAACTCAGAACTCGGAATTTCTTGTGTTTCAGTACGACTGGGTGACAAAGATAAGTGCATTCTGAGTTCTGCATTCTTTATTCCAAATCCTTCTAATGCCCAGCTAAATACACTTCCCCGTACTCTTTGCCTCCCAAAGGAATACTTTGGTAGCTAATTTGACCTTTAATCATAACTTGATCTCCTACTTGCAAACCTGTTTGATGGGTAATGACCCAAATTTTTCCTGTCGAATCATTGATTTGATAAGCCCGTTTTTGCAAAAGTGGAACTTGCCTTTCAACTTTCCCCCGAATGTAAACAGTGGCATTATGATCTTGTTGAGATTGTTGTTTAAGTTCCCTAATGGGAGTGACATTGACACCTATAGTGTTCATGCCATAAAGACTCAAGTTGCCACAACTAGACAGTCCAACTGAAAGAAAAAAGGTTAATCCTAGTGGAATAAATGTTGGGATTCGTCCTTTGTTTGTTACAATCTTCATCTAAAGAATTTCCATCAAAGATTCTTTTCTATCGACCACAACAACGAGTATTTGTGCCATTTGACTGCGCATCAGCTTAACATTTATCGTTGTTAGTGTCAGTCATCTGTAATGCATTTAGAGTTGTGCATCTATCAAGTTCCCACAGGCTACCATTGGTCATTAAGCACACGTATTAACCTAAAACAGCACATCTAGTGAGCACAGTTATCAAAATTCTTTAAAAGCAGGCACAATTGGTTCACTTCATGTGTAGAATCAGTGACTAGGTTTAACGATGTGCCACTTGAATAAGTGTATAAGTCGTATATATACGGATTGTTTTAAGGTAGCAAAAAAAAGAAATGGTCACCTCTATTGAGTAAATTCAAATGTAAAACCAATCTGAGAAAATAGAAGAATAAAGAATGGGTCTTGCTGTCTGTGGATTGTTGATGAATGAGTGTCACCTATTCAATAGATAACAACTAACCACTCCCATTATTTGGACAGTAACATCAAGGCGTAGCGTACTTTGGTTAATTTCTAATGGAAACAAAAACTGCCAAACTTCTTGATGGTAAAGCTCTAGCGGCAAAAATACAGCAGGAGCTATCTGCTAATATTACAGAATTACAACCCCAAATAGGACGCCCGCCAGGTTTAGCAGTGTTGATGGTTGGTGATAATCCTGCTTCAGCTGCTTATGTACGTGGTAAGGAACGAGCCTGTACAAAAGTAGGTATTGCTTCCTTTGGCAAGCATTTTCCTACTGAAACCACTCAAGCAGAACTAGAAGACGTCATTGCTGCATTAAATCAAGATGATCGGGTGGATGGTATTCTTGTACAACTCCCCTTACCCAACCACTTAGATGCTGTAACTCTGTTGTATCAAATTCATCCTGATAAAGATGCTGATGGATTGCACCCGATAAACTTAGGACGGCTAGTACGTGGAGAGCCAGGTTTACGTAGCTGTACTCCAGCTGGAATCATCCGGCTGTTGCAGGAATACAAAATTCCGCTACAGGGAAAACATGCTGTGGTCGTAGGACGTAGTATTTTGGTAGGTAAGCCAATGGCATTAATGTTACTAGAGGCTAATGCCACGGTTACCATTGCTCATTCGCGATCGCACGCTTTAGAAGAGATCACCAAAAATGCTGATATTCTCATTGCAGCAGTAGGTCGTCCAGGACTCATCACTGGCGACATGGTAAAACCAGGTGCTGTTGTGGTAGATGTGGGAATGAATCGTGTCACTCATGCTGATGGCAACAGTTCTCTAGTAGGAGATGTGAACTTTGACTCAGTCAAAGGTGTGGCAGAGTTTCTCACCCCAGTTCCTGGCGGTGTTGGTCCTATGACTGTCGCCATGTTATTGCAAAATACAGTGAATAGCTACAGTCAAAAGCTCAAAAATTAGGAATTGTTTTTTGTCATTTGTTCTTTACAAATCACTAACGATGAATGACAAATGACTCTTTCCTCTAAAATTGTTACTTAGATAACAGAACATTAGGGAAATTAAGGATGGTAGCAGCGGATAATCTTCAAAAGACTCAACAAGAAGCTCAATTTGACCTATTAGCCTACCTAAAAGAGCGCCAAAAGCTGTGTGATGCAGCTTTAGAACAGGCTATTTCCATACGTTATCCAGAAAAGATTTACGAAGCAATGCGCTACTCCCTATTAGCAGGAGGTAAGCGTCTGCGTCCTATTCTTTCTCTTGCTACCTGTGAAATGGTTGGTGGCACAATAGCCATGGCATTACCAACCGCTTGTGCTGTGGAGATGATCCACACAATGTCATTAATTCATGACGACCTCCCAGCCATGGATAATGATGATTACCGTCGCGGTAAGCTGACTAATCACAAGGTCTATGGGGAAGATATTGCAATTTTGGCAGGAGATGGCTTGTTGGCTTATGCATTCGAGTTTGTTGCAACTCAAACACAGAATGTACCGGCAGAGCGAGTATTGCAAGTCATTGCCCGTTTAGGACGTGCCACAGGAGCTGCAGGTTTGGTCGGTGGTCAAGTACTTGATTTAGAATCAGAAGGAAAGAAGGATATTTCTGTCGAAACCCTCAATTTCATTCACAACCACAAAACCGCTGCCCTTTTAGAAGCATGTGTCGTTTGTGGTGGTATTGTAGCAGGAGCAACCTCCGAAGACTCACAACGCTTGTCTCGCTATTCTCAAAATATAGGACTGGCTTTTCAAATTGTGGATGATATCTTGGATGTCACTGCTACTCAAGAACAATTGGGTAAAACCGCCGGTAAAGATCAAAAAGCTCAAAAAGCAACTTATCCTAGTCTTTGGGGGCTAGAAGAATCTCGTCATCGTGCTCAACAACTCATTGAGTCTGCATGTGCGGAATTGGAACCATTTGGCAAGGCTGCTTTGCCTTTAATAGCGATCGCGCAATTTATTACCAGTCGCAATCACTAAACAATGAATAATGAATGATAAATCCCAAGCAACTTAACAATTTATAATTTATCATTCATAATTCATAATCTATTGTCATAATTCATCATTCATAATTCATTATTTTCTGACCTAAACCAAAGACCATGCAGGACGTAGGCAACATCTTAGACAACCGGGTGCTGCTGGTTGCTCTGTTAGCTTGTTTGATTGCTCAAGCATTGAAACTCGTAGTTGAGCTCATCAGAAATCGTAAATTAAATATCAGTGTTTTATTTACAACTGGAGGGATGCCCAGTGCCCATTCCGCGCTAGTGACTGCCTTAGCAGCTGGTGTTGGGCAAACTCTTGGTTGGGCCTCTTCTGAATTTGCCGTTGCTATGGTTTTTGCCATTATAGTTATGTATGACGCTGCTGGAGTTCGCCAAGCTGCTGGCAAGCAAGCTCGTATTCTTAATCAAATGATTGATGAATTATTTCACGAACACCCAGAGATTAGCCAAGATCGCCTCAAGGAATTGCTAGGACACACACCCTTTCAAGTCATTGCGGGATCGGCGTTAGGTATAACCGTCTTTTGGTTAGCTAGAGCAGCGTATTGAAATTTTGTCCTTTTTCCTCTGTCATTAGTCACTGGTCATTTGTTCTCATAACCAATGACCAGTGACTAACTACTGTAAATGTACAACTGAGCGAAGCAGCAAGACTTTCCGACTATCTACGAGGATGGCGTAAAAACCGTGATCGCTCAATGTTTGTAACGTCCTGTACGCTTCTTTTTGGTTAGTTGTGTAAACTGCTAACAAGTAAGGACGTTGGCCATAGGAAACAAAACCTACATCACCGCCAACAACTTGCTGCACTTGATCTGCAATTTCTGGATGGTTGAAATAGTCTACCAATACAGCAAAACCGTCTCCCAGTTTTTGGGGTTTATTGCTCGTTGTTGGAGGTGTTGATGCAACGCCTTTTGGTCGAGTCGTGATGATAGCAGTTAATCCAACAACGTTATTAATATATCTCGCCCAACGATTGGCATCGTCTATCTTGCTAAACCCACCTATCCGTGTCACAGTATCTTTGAGATATTTACAGGTCGTAATCTTCAGCTCATTTGGTAAGGCACGACGCAGCTGACTTTGCTTATCTGGTGTAGGACTGATTACCAATAAAAGATACTCACCAGCACTTGGAGGTTGACAAACAGAAATTTCTTGTTGGGCGCTCACAGAATTTACTCCTCCAATTAACCCTATAAGGGTTAGCACCAAAGCACTTGATAAAGTCGGAAATTGTTTGACAACGCTCTTATACATAGATAACTTGTCTGGTAAAAATTTTATTTAGTCATGAGTCTTTTGTCCCTAGTCGTTTGTCATTTGTGAGCTAGCGCAAATGATAGCTTTACGTTTATTTACGCACACCTACTTAGTCATTAGAACTTATACAAAAGACTCATGACTAATGACTATACCTCAAGACACAGTCGCAAGAGATGCTAGAGGATCGGGAATTGTATCAGAAGGAGCCTGAAATTCACCAGTAAGAACGTATTCTAACCGCAACTTTAACCAGGTGATAAATTGGGAATTTGTAGAAATAATCGCTACTGCTGGTTGAGGACACTTTGCCTTTTGCTGTGCCATTTGGGGAACTTCAAGAAAAGCTGGCTGCTTAACCACCCAAAAATCAATTTCTTTTTCTTGTTCATGGTAGTGACGAGTGCGCTCTCTGAGCACTTCTTCTAAGGGTTCTTCTTCAAGTAGAAAACGTTGACTGGCTAAAACGTAATAGTATGTTTGCATTTTCATCCTTTGCTTCATAAACAATGGGAAAGGCACAGTTTTGCCACTGTGCCCATACCAAATTACCAAACTTTAATTAACTAATCAAAGCACTGAAGGGACAACGACTAGCTTGCTTTTTAGCAATTGCTAATTTTTTATCACGATTCCATAATTGTCTGATAAAACCCAAAAAAGTTCCTTCCTGTTCAGTACTTGCTGGTTTTTCTACACGATTCCATAATTGTCTAATCAAACCCAAAAAAGTTCCTTCCTGTTTTATGGTTGAGCGTTTTCCCCCTGCTGTAAGCTTGGTTAAAAACAGGGTGTTGTCAAAATAATGTTCCACAGCAAGAATTTTTAAGTCATCTGTGACGCGTGCAACGCTCATGCCGATCACCTCCACCGTCTCTCCTGTTGGTGTATAGTCTTTGTATGAGCCACTAAAAGTTCCCCAATGACGCCATTTGAAAGTAACATTCGGTGGACCTGAATAAACCTCTAACACCTCCCATGGAAATCCCTTAGGAAAGCATGTGTGGAAGAGTTTTGCTGATGATTCAAAGGTTTCTTCTGAGGCTTTGTAATGTTTTGAATCTGCCATGAATAGATTGTAAGTACCTTGTGCTGACAGGTCTGCTGCTGTGTACTCAGGACCACCATTGGTACTGATGCGAAACTTGTCATTAACAATAGATAACCACTGTTGGGGATTGCTTTTAAAAGACGCCTCCATCTCAAAGGTTCTCACCAAGTTTTGCACGATCGCTTCCAGAGACCCCTCCAGATGATTGTGTATACTCTCCTTTGCTAGATTTTCGTTTGAACGAGTGTAGTCTGGAGGTGACCCATAACGCCATTCAATGTTAGTACTCTGCTCAATAACTTTGTCTCTATGCTGTACCCAAAGTGGAAGATCGTTCGATTGTGTTGCACTCATAAAAAAAGCCTCTGCGCTTGGATTTGACTTGTTGTATCACTCAAGATCAGCAAGTTCTTGGATTTCGCAGAAGCCTTCCCCTCTTTCTTCAATGATCAGTTATCAGTTATCAGTAAAGGAGATGATTACTGTTCACTGATAACTGTACATAGCTTGTTTCATCTCACGGACTGCTCTTTCCATACCAACTAATGCAGCCCGACTAACGATGGTATGGCCAATGTTGAGTTCCTCCATACCTGGAAGACAAGCAACAGGATAAACGTTCCAGTAGGTAAGTCCATGACCTGCGTTCACACGTAATCCTGCTTGAATTGCTTCTTCACAACCTGCTGCAAGTATGGCTAGTTCTTGCTGACGATTTGCTTCATTTTTAGCCTCCGCATATCGCCCAGTGTGCAGTTCAATGAACTTTGCCTTTACATTGACAGAAGCTTCAATCTGTGCTGTTTCAGCATCAATAAACAGACTAACTGGAATGTCCGCACCCTGCAATTCATGAACTACGTCTTTAATTCTAGCAATTTGCCCGAGAACATCCAGTCCGCCTTCTGTGGTCACTTCTTCGCGCTTTTCAGGAACTAAAGTCACGTAGTCTGGTTTAATGTCAAGGGCGATCGCTACCATTTCATCAGTAGCCGCCATCTCTAAATTCAAATGTGTTCTCACAGTTTGTCGCAACAGACGCACATCCCGTTCTTGAATATGCCGCCGATCTTCCCGTAAATGTACGGTGATCCCATCTGCACCGCCCAATTCTGCCAGTACCGCTGCCGCCACCGGATCGGGTTCTACCGTCCGCCTTGCTTGGCGGATAGTGGCAATGTGGTCTATATTCACGCCGAGTGTAGGCACAGCCCCTGTGTCTCCCTATCCAAATTTCTCAGGATTTGATTGTAGCGGAAATACTCATTGAGAGGGGAGGCTAGTGCAAATTTTATAGTTTAAATGTGTTTTTAGCTCGAAGCACTCGTATAAAATCGCAATGCAAACCGCCAAAACCAAGTAGAAACAAAAAACAACACCAGCGCTAACACTCCCGCACCTATCATCCAATTGATTTGACTGCGACCTAGCATGGCTTCTGCGGGTATGGTAGTTAAAAAAGCTACTGGTACCACGAAGGTGAAGAAAAATCGGTAAGCAGTGGGATATGCCACTATCGGATAGCGACCTGCTTCCAGCAAGCCCCGTAATACTTCTGTGACATTGTAAATTTTGACAAACCAGATGCTAGTTGCCCCTAGCATAAACCATAAGCTATACAAAATGACTAGACCAAAACACAGAGGAACTGCACTCAAGAGGTAGTCCTCTGCTCCTAAGCCAAGTTTTGTTCCGGCATAACCAATGATTGCGCTGCCAAAAATTAAATCAGGCAATCCCCAAGGTGAAAGAGTGTGTGCAGAAAGCCAAAACTGACTACGGATAGGTTTAAGTAACACAAAGTCTAATGTTCCCTCTTGCACATGGCGGACAATGCGATTGAGGTTGGAGGCTAGAAACGTTGCGGAAAAGCCTTGTAGCAGGGTAAAAATTCCTAAAACAATCAAAGCTGCTTCCCATGACCACCCTTTGAAGGTATAGCCTTTGCTGTAGAACAAGAATAATCCAAAAATGCTGCCAGCAAGATTACCCACGCTGCTTAGAGTTGCTAACAGGAAGTTAACTCGATACTCTAGCTCAGATGCTATGGCAGCCTTCCAGAATAAGATGAGTACTTTGAGATATCTCACTGGTTAAACCTACGCTTTTTCTCCATACCCTGACCCGTTCTCCACAAAAAAGCAACCAATGCGGCTGCAGCTAGTAAAAGGAGTGCTGCTATCCGAAAAGTTGTATGGAAACCAAAAACAAGTGCTTCAGTCGGGGCGCTAGTGACGTCAGCAGCAGAGGCTACCGAGAGAGTCAGGACTGCAAACAGAGTACCCATCACTGCTAGTCCGGTGCTTTGCCCCAAAGTCCGAGACAAAGACAATAACCCGGAAGCAATACCTAAACGCTGTGGAGGAACCTCTCCTAAAATTGCACTATTGTTGGGTGACTGAAACATTCCTATCCCCATGCCAAAGGGAGCCACCCGTATAATATAGCCTAGTTCAGTCAGCTGGGCATCAAAGGTACTGAGAGCAAGACAACCTATCGTCATCAGTACTAAGCCAGTTAGGCTGATAATACGAGGTCCAAAACGATCAGATAAATTCCCAGAAAAGGGGGCGACAATACCACCCAATATAGGTGACACAGCTAATAATAAGCCCACCTTTTGGGTGGGATAGTGAAGAACCAATTCTAGAAAGAATGGAGTGATAAAAATCACTCCGGCAACAACAATATATACCAGTACTGCTGTTAATAAACTCAGGCTAAACTGCAGATTGTTGAACATGTGTAAGTCGAGCATTGGTTGTTTCATGCGTGCTTCGACTTGTAAAAAAATTATCAAACCAAAGGTAGCGATCGCCAAGAGTGCCAACGTTGGAGTACTACCAAATCCATAATTTTGTCCATTTGTCATTCCCAGGGCAAAGCAAACCAACGTCACAGTCATAATCAGTGCCCCCAGCCAATCGAACTTTTGCTTGATAGGGTCAATAGCACAAGGTGGAACACTATGAGCGACCACAAAGCTAGCAAATATTCCAATCGGCACGTTTACTAAAAAGATGGCGCGCCAGTCAGAAATCTCAATTAGCATTCCTCCCACTGTGGGACCAAGAGCAATACCGAGAGAAACAACCGCGCCGATAATACCTAGCGCCCGTCCTCGTTCGGAATGAGGGAAAACCTCTGTAACAATTGCTGCTCCTAGCCCCGAAATCATCACAGCACCCAGTCCTTGCAATCCACGAAACCCAATCAGCCAAATGACTCCAGGTGCAAGTCCACACAATAGCGAGCTAAAGGTAAACAGTATCAATCCCCCCACATACAACTGTTTTTTCCCAACCATATCGCCCAGACGAGCTGCACTCAACACTAAAGCAGTGATAACGAGTAGGTAACTTAGAACAACCCATTGGATTGTGGCAAAGCTTGTATGAAAGACCTGCACTAGAGTAGGCAAAACGATGTTAACAATACTAGTGTCAAGAGTAAACATGAGTACACCCAATCCTACTCCTAACATTACCCACCATTTTGTTGAAGAATGTGGCGCTTGAGGATGCGATTGTACTGGGTCACTCTCTGTACTCATACTGGTGCCTCAATGATAGGACTTGTCAAAATTGATTCTGATTTGGTCAAAAACCTGATTGAGATGAGCAACCTGCACATCTGTGAGATTCTCAATGAGCTGTGCTTCAAAACGCTCGGCTACTGCTAAGAGTTCACTGTGTAAACTACAACCTTTTGCAGTCAAATAAATACGTGTAATACGACGATCTTCAGGATCGTTGCGGCGCTCAATCAAATCGCTGGCTTCTAAGCGATCTAGGTGACGAGTAAGTGTTGGACATTCAATATGGATACGCTCTGCCAACTGGGTTTGAGTCATACCTTCTGAATCTTGGAGGGTGTTGAGAACCAACCAAATCGGAACAGAACCACCTGCTTCGGCTAATTTTGCTTCAAACCGCAGTCGCACTTGTTTAGCTGTCGATAAAAAATTATGGAGTATTTTTTTCATAGCTTACTAATTATTAGCATACTAATAGTTAGCCGTCAATATATTTTGTTACAGAAACTAAAGACAAAGCCAACTAAGTACAACTTGGCTGTGTGTGGCGATAGTCTTAGTAAATTTTGGGTTTGCACCTGCTAGCATGAAGAACCATTGCAGGCAGTGTAGTAGTGTAATAAAGTTGGAAAGAACCTTACAATGTTATAATGTGATGAACTTTATATTAAGAAATGTTAAATAAATTCTAGCTTAATTTATATTTATTTATTAACTATTGACCTAAAGGATTCCTATGCATTTTGATTTACGAGAACTTATTGACCTTGGTCAGTTACAAGAGCTTATTAATTCCTATGGCTATTGGCCTGTCTGGGGAATAATTTTTGCGGAATCTGGATTGCTTATAGGTTTTTTCCTTCCAGGAGATAGCTTATTGTTCTTAGCTGGATTTGTTGCATCTCTTCCTCAATCCCAGATGAACATTGCAGTTCTTATTTTTGGCTCATTTGTTTGTGCAGTCCTTGGTGATAACGTTGGCTATGCTACTGGCTATAGATTAGGTCGCAGATTATTTCAAAAGCAAGATTCGTGGTTGTTTAAGAAAAAAAATCTAGAAAAGACACAAGACTTTTATCAAAAGCATGGAAATAAAACGATTGTTATAGCAAGGTTTACACCTCTGATTCGTACTTTTGCTCCGATTGTTGCTGGTGTAGCTGCTATGCGATATCGGACATTTATGTTTTACAACATAATAGGTGGTTTTCTTTGGACGTTTGGGATCACCCTTTTAGGATTTTTCTTAGGAAAATTTATTCCTGCAGAACAATTAGATAAATATTTGTTACCAATAATTGGTTTAATTGTAGTTATTTCTTTGCTTCCATCTGTCATTCATATCATTCAAGATAAGAAGGGAAGTAAAAGTTAACCATGTATATTTTTTGTCAATGGTCCTTTAATACCGATGACCATAGACCAATGATGAGTTTTTATTTGTACCGATTTACTCAGCCAGAAACTCAGAACAACTTATATTAGTCAAACAAGGGAAAATCTCGTTTTGGACGTGACAGGTTGAAAAAGCGTTCTAATTACTGGCAACTTCTACCGTATATCCAACCTCAGTGGCTTAACCTCGTTAAGGGGTGTGTTGGCATTTTAGGATATGTGCTAGCAACTTTAGCACTAATCACACTTGTCAACCAATTGTCAACGGCTTTTGGGAAAGACGATGTTATTGCGATCACTGAAGTTCTTGGGATTTTAGCGGGAGTCTTTCTTGCAAGAGGCTTTTTTCAGTCTGTGCAAGATATATATATGGCAAAAGCCTCTCTCAGAGTCGCTTTTGCGCTTCGTAAGCAAGTCTACTCACACCTCCAAAAGCTTAATCTTAGTTACTTTGAAACAGCAAAAGCAGGCGATTTGTCTTACCGCCTTACAGAAGATGTGGATCGGGTGGGAGAAGTGGTGCATAAATTTTTTCACGACTTTATCCCCTGTACTTTGCAGTTGGTGGCAATTCCCGTATACATGATTTATGTAAATTGGCAACTGACGCTAGCCACGGTGATTGTTGCGCCACTGATGGGTATTTTGATTGGCTGGTTTGGCGAACGATTGCAAAAGTATTCTCGTCATAGTCAAAATCGTGTCTCAGATTTATCAGCAATCCTGACAGAGGTTTTTAGTGGTATCCGCCTGGTACAAGCTTTTGCCGCAGAAAATTACGAAATTGCTAGGTTTAGCAAAGAAGCAGAACATGCGTTTAAAGCAAAGTACTCGGCTGAAAGGCTCAAAGCAATTCAAATCCCGATTGTGGGATTTTTGCAGGCAATGAGTTTTTTGTCACTCCTATTTGTCAGCGCCTGGCAAATTTCCCAACACAACTTGACAGTGGGAGGGTTTTTCAGCTACCTTGCCGCAGCAGCGTCATTAATTGACCCTGTGAGTCACACAACTAATAACTACAACGAGTTTAAACAAGCTGAGGCTTCTGTTGATCGCGTTTTTGAGCTGTTAGCAATTAGACCAACAGTGGAGGAAAAAACAAACGCGATCACCCTTCCTTTGGTTGATGGCAAAGTAGAATATCGCCATGTGTCCTTTGCTTATCAGCCTGGAGAACCAGTATTACAAGATATTAGCTTAATGGCTTTTCCTGGAGAAGCGATCGCGCTTGTCGGTGCTTCTGGTGCAGGAAAAACAACTTTTGTGAATCTCCTACCACGGTTTTATGATCCCATAACTGGTCAAATTTTGATTGACGGGGTAGATATCCGAGATGTAACGCTGCATAGTTTACGGCGACAAATTGGCATTGTTCCCCAAGAAACCACTATGTTTTCTGGAACAATTGCTCAAAATATTGCTTTTGGACAAGACTCGTTTGACATGGAGGCTGTCGAAAAGGCGGCAAAAATTGCTAATGCTGATCAGTTTATCATCCAACTTCCCAATGGTTATGATACCTGGGTGGGTGAGCGGGGGGTGAATTTATCCGGTGGACAAAGGCAAAGAATTGCGATCGCGCGTGCTGTTCTCCTAAACCCTAGAATTTTGATTCTGGATGAAGCGACATCTGCACTAGATTCTGAGTCGGAAGCACTAGTACAGGAAGCACTAGAAAGACTGATGCAAAACCGTACCGTCTTCATTATTGCCCATCGTCTAAGTACAGTGCGCCGTTGCGATCGCATTTTGGTTTTAGAAAAAGGTCAGATTGTGGAGTCAGGAACTCATAAAGAATTGCTTACACTTGAGGGTCGTTATGCCAGATTTTATACTCAGCAATTTAGTCATCAGTAGTAAGTTTGTTATAAGCACGGAAGTGTTTATAACAATTCTCTTATTTGGGCTTTCTTAAGTTATAAGTGAATAAACAGTATTCCCACTCTTAACTCCCAAGTGCAAGGCTTCCTAAATCTCAACAAACCATTTGATTGGACTTCTCATGACTGTGTGGCGCGGACACGAAAACTATTGCGCCTCAAGCGGGTGGGACACGCCGGTACTTTAGACCCTGCAGCTACTGGGGTGTTACCAATAGCAGTTGGTAAAGCAACAAGGTTATTGCAATACCTTCCGGGAGAAAAAGCTTATAAAGCGACGATTCGCTTTGGTGTCCAGACCACAACAGATGACTTGCAAGGTGAGGTCATTGCTTCTTTGGCTTGTCCTAGTTTAAGTTTAGGAACTGTGAAAACAGCACTAGCACAATTTCAAGGCAAGATTTCCCAAATTCCACCAAGTTACAGTGCTATTCAAGTTCAGGGAAAACGCCTGTATGACCTGGCGCGCAAGGGAGAAAATGTGGAAGTCCCAGCACGGGTGGTAGAAGTTTTCCACATTGAGGTTTTGGATTGGCGAGAAGGAGAATTTCCGGAATTGGATGTGGCGATCGCCTGTGGTGCGGGTACATATATTCGAGCGATCGCGCGCGATTTGGGTGCAGTTCTACAGACTGGTGGAACTCTCGCAGCTTTGATGCGGACGAAAAGTAGTGGCTTTGACATAGCAGATAGTGTGACCTTCAGTGATCTTGAAGCACAACTGCAAGCCGCAACGTTTCAACTAGTTCCCCCAGACGCACCACTTTATCATCTTGCACAGATGACTTTACCAGCAACCACTGCTCACAAATGGTGCCAAGGTCAGCGTATTCCTGTCACTCTTGATACTGCAGATATCTTACGAGTTTACGATGAAGATAGGCGCTTTTTGGGAATTGGTAAATTAGGGTATTCTGATAACGGTCAGGTGCTGATTCCGGAAATGGTATTTGAGCCTGCTTGATCTATGACTTCTTCTAATATAAAAGGGTGCAAGGTCTAGCAGACTGTCTCAAATCAGGAGGTATAAAGAATTTGTTGCTGAATTTTAGCTAACTGGTGTTATACCAACAGGAGTAGAGGAGCAGAATTAGTTACAATTTATTAAGTAACACCAGAGAGTTCATAATAACTACTGAAACCATGCTGCAAGAAAATATCAATAACATAATTTTGTCAGAGAGCTTAACCAATGAGAACTTGAAGACAGAAGAAGGAGTGTTTTCATGGACAAAGCAGTGGTATCCAGTAGCTGTGGTGGAATTTCTTGATCCTGGACGACCTCATGCCATGCAATTACTGGGGAAAGATCTTGTTTTGTGGCGTGACGGTTCTGGGAAATGGTGTTGCTTTGAAGACTTTTGTCCTCATCGACTGGTTCCGCTTTCTGAAGGTAGAGTTGAGTCCGATGGTACACTTGCATGTGCTTACCATGCTTGGCGCTTTGATGGTCAAGGACACTGTGTCAGTATTCCCCAGTCTATAGACAAACAGACTGCAGCTAAGCACTGTGAAAACGAGAAATCATGTGCAGTTGTGTATCCTACTCAAGAACGCCAAGGGATAGTATGGGTATGGGCTGAGTCTG
>JAJPJF010000321.1 GCA_021324415.1 Nostocales cyanobacterium Centralia_MAG_434 | reverse complement strand
TATTTGCTGTACTTCCTAAAAAGGAACCACCAATATTTAGTTGTGCATTGGGACCAAAGTTAATCCCATTTGGATTAATGAGGATGACATTAGCACCGCCGTTTGCTCTTATCAATCCATCAATGTTAGAAATAGAACTGCCTGTTACCCGGCTAACAATATTGCTAATATCTAAAGCGTTGTTAAAAAAAGCAGTATTGCCTGTAGGAATGGAAAACTCTAAAAAGCTATGGAAGAGGTTACTACCAGCTTTTGCTCCTCCTGTTATTTCCAAGACATTGCCAACTTTATTGACATTCGTGGGAAGCGTTCTATCGGCAGAAATTTGTGCTTGAGCAACGCTATTAATCACAAAAAGACAAGACAAATTCAAGATGCTAGCAATTAGAACTCTACATGCAACCAGTTTCATTTTAGAGATAGAGTAAATTGAACTTAAATTGAATTGGCGAGCACCCAAGATTTATGTAAAGAAAATTTTTAAAATTTATTAAAAATTATTGCTACTGTAAATGGATTTTACTGTTGTTTGTAAAATGCATTGATTTACAATACTTACAAACTTAAAATCAAGACACTAATAACACTACCAAACTCAAAGTAATTATGCAACAAAGCTGTTTGAGATAACTCGCACTCACTCAGGAAACCCAAACAGCCAAAGTATTCGCAAGTTCAGCACAAAAAAGTTCTTAGCCAAGTCTTTGATTCTGTAGGGAGAAAAAGAACTTATTTTGGACATTGGTCTAGAAATTGTACCACTTTAACCTTGCAGGTGAGGGTCACGTTTGACAACTATTTCTCCCGTTGGTACAGTGATGTCAATCCGCACTTGATAAAGTTTGCCATTACGGTGGTGTCGATGTGGGGCATCAACTATGACTCGGCAGCTTGTAATCCGATGATAAAAATTTCATGATTTCTCCTATTTCTTAAGTATCTCTTGCCTTGATTGACAGTTCAGTTCAGCAAGGTGCTAATTAAGACGCGTTTTCCCAATCACAAAGCAACTCATGCTCTTGTTTCACTGTAACTTGGCGTAAGGGCACTAAAGGAGTACCGACATCTAGGAACTTTTTAGATAACTGTTTTTTCTTAGAGTGCTTTTTGTTATGTAATTTTGGTTTCGTAGCTATGACAGTCATTCTACTCACCTCCCACACTAAATCTGGAAGGACAATTCATTACAGTTGTGATATGTGAAGCAGCAATTACAACTCGGTAGTCAATCAATAGTAAAATTTCGAACTTTATTTATTAACACTCTACTTTCAATTCCTATTATTTCTCTAAAAGTCTCCTCCAGAAAAGAAACGATAAAAAAATATATAAAAATAGAATTCAAGTATCTAAAATTTGATGGTTAAGAGTTAGGTAATATTGTGCGAATTGACGATTCTTTTCCAGAGAAAAATAACTTAGAAATATAGCAATTCTAAATCATTTGTGATAAATGCTAATTCTGCTTTCTCAAAGAAAATAAAATTCTGATTTTTTTCATTTTTACAAGATATTCTTCACTTGAGTTTCCTTAATGATAAATCATGTTGAATCCTTGCGTCCTCCTCATATTTTGTTGCTAACATTAAAGTAGAGTCTATAGTCCAAACAGTAAGGTAATAAAAGGAGAGTCACTGGATTTATTGATCAAACTCTAAGTGAAACAGAAAGTGTTGAAGTGAAAGTATGTTCAATGTTGTACGTTGCAGTCAAGTTATCAGTTGAAAAGTAATAGATAACCTGACAAAAAAGCATTTGTGTGAGGGAAATATGGGGTTTTTATAAGAGCAATGACATAGTTCCCAACAGGTATTTCTCATGGCAGGAATCGCGCAAAATCAGATCTAGAGTTTGCCTAAAAGCCAATCACTCAAAGAAGGTCTTGATTATGGACAATTTCATCCTCTTTGCTGGTACAGCTAACCCAGGATTAGCGGCAGCCGTTTCTGAGGAACTCAACATTCCTTTAGGAAAATCTATGGTTGAATGCTTTCCAGATGGTGAGGTAAATGTACAGCTATTGGAGTCAGTACGACACAAGAGGGTGTTTATCCTCCAGTCCACTGCACCACCTGTCAACGACCATCTCGTAGAACTTCTGGCATTTGCAGATGCCTGTCGTCGGGCGGCGGCTGACCGGATTACAGCAATTATTCCTTACTTTGGCTATGCGCGTGCAGACAAACGTCAAGGACGACGGAAACCGATCACTGCCAGTATGGTGGCTGAAGTGTTACAAGTTGTTGGGATCAATCATATTGTTACACTAGATTTACACACGCCACAAATAGAAGGTTTCTTTCGAATTCCGGTAGATAGTCTGACTGCTGTACCTATTTTGTGTGACGCTGTACGTCACCATTTGCCATCTAATTTTGTGGTTGTATCGCCAGATACTGGGCGTGTACAGATGGCAACTCAGTATGCTCAAAAACTCAATAGTTCTGTAGTTGTGCTACACAAACACCGCAAGAGTGGTACGGAAACAGAAGTCACTCGTGTTGTCGGAGACGTAAAGAGTTGTGCCTGCTTGATTATCGATGACATGATTTCTACTGGTGGCACTCTGGCTAGAAGTATTGAAGCACTCCTCCAAGCTGAGGCACGTTCAGAAATCATTATTGCAGCAACTCACGGGTTATTTGTTAAGGATGCACGCGCTAAATTAAGCCACCCCAGTATCCAAGCTATTTTTGTCACCGACACTGTAACACCAAAAGAAATCGACTGGCAGCGGTTAAAAATTGTCTCTGTTGCACCTCTATTGCTACTGCAATTAAACAATTTCAAGCCGATGGTTCAATTAGTAACTTAAGTGACTTACTTTAACAAGAAAGAACCTATGGATAGGATATTAACACAGAATCCCCAAGAACATCTGGTATTGGTGACAGCAAGTGACGTTGTGCTGGAGGCTAATTTGATGATTCCAGGTGGTGCTACGGGCATAGTGATTTTTGCTCATGGTAGTGGTAGCAGCCGTCACAGTCCCCGCAATCGCTATGTCGCGGGAGTTTTACAACAGGCGGGACTAGCAACTTTATTGATTGACTTGCTCACTCTCGAAGAAGAAGAAATCGATCTGCGGACAAGACATTTGCGCTTTGATATTGGTTTGTTGGCATCACGATTAGTTGGGGCTACAGATTGGTTGGTAAAAAATCCAGATACCCAACATCTCAAAATTGGTTACTTTGGCGCTAGTACAGGAGCAGCTGCAGCTCTCGTTGCGGCTGCAGAACGTCCAGAGGTAGTGCAGGCTATTGTCTCCCGTGGTGGACGACCGGATTTAGCTGGTTCAGCATTACCTCATGTCAAAGTACCAACATTGTTGATCGTTGGCGGGTACGATACACCAGTGATAGCAATGAATGAGGATGCACTAGCAAACTTATATTCGCCAAAACGGCTAGAAATTATTCCCAAAGCCACCCATTTGTTTGAAGAAACAGGTGCATTAGCAGCAGTAGCACAACTGGCGAGTGAATGGTTTACACGCTACCTCAATTAATATCAAAAAATCAATCATTATCGAGCAAATTTATACTTAGCGCTTTTCGTAATAGTATTTGGTCTTCTAGCTTAGCTTGAAAACGCCCATTTTCAATATCACGAATCCAACTCTGACTTTTACCCGTTAGCTGAGCCAAGTCTCTTTGGCTTAATCCTAGTCTTTTTCTTGCCTCAAGAATATATTCGGTAGAGAGAGCTATTTGTGGTTTTAACCTTGTTTTGTGACCAGAAGTGTTGCGCTGCTTCTTCTTGGACTTCCTGAGTTGTTTTTTCCACTCTGCTGGCATTTCAAAATATAGGATGCGAGCATTCATTAATCGATTCCACTTGCCACGTGGAGCCGCATCAGTCAACCGAGTCTCATGATTGCAATCATCGATCCAGAATTCCAACGCGGCCTCTGCATCTTCTGGAATATCTACTAGTTTAACCCACAACGGTTGAATCTCCGATGGATAGGTAACAGGATCAAATATGGGTTTTAGACCATACTGATTGAGTACTTCTAAATCGCTTTCAAATATTTTTAGTAGACGCTGACGATTCTCTGGTTGTAAAGATACTTGGCTAAGTTTTCGCTCACCGTAAGCAACTTTCATGAGAGTGGGGAGCGTAATGCGCTGTTCTCTACCTATTTTGGTTTTAAACAATAACCACAGCATCATACGAGCAGCACCCTCGTGTTGCTGCCAAATCCTCATCACCTCACCCAGTAAAGCTTTAGGCAAAATCCCGTACTGATAAAAAGCTATACGCTCTTTACAACCTTGCCGATTCAGAAAATACTTTGCCCACTGACCAGCTTGAATTTTGAAAGTCAACCCAACCAGATGTTTGTAGCCCAGATCGTCTTCCTGAAAGTGGTGCTGAATGTCCAATAAATGCCACAAAGGACTCTTTTCAAGGCAGACCCCCTTAATCTTTCCTTGTGGCGGCATATTAATAGAAGCTATCAGTGTACACGGTTGTTGAGCAAGTTCTTTAATGAGAGCTAGCTTGATTGGTTTGCTCAAGTCTTTGCGCTTGTCTAGTCCCAGATACTGTTCTATTTGTCGGTCGTTAATGATGAATTCTTCTTCCCAAGGCTTATCTAGATTAGTGGCATAAGCAGCAAAGATCAAGTTCATACAGGCAGATCTAATATCAAATGCCTCGATCGCGGCGAAAGCCTTTGCGCCTTTAAGTACAGTTGGCGGCTTTAAATCTATGTTGTCTATCACTCGAAAGGCGATCGCACCCTTTCCTCTATTAATTGGCCGTTGATGATACACTTCTCCTGAAGCATCAATTTCCCAAAGGAGAGATTGTCTTTGTGCTAAAACGTTGCACAATTCCCAAATTATGATCGCTGAGGCAAAAGGGTGGCTGATTCCATCGGCAAAGAGATCAGGACTAGGAATGGCTCTAGCGTCAACCTTGTATCTACCCTTTTTTGCTTGGCAAGGTACTGGAGAGTTAACAGGACAAGAGATTACACACTGTGGTGCGAGATAGTCTTGACAATTATTACACAAACTAGGGTCAATCCAGTAATCCCCTTCTATAACTTTGATTGCACCTGTAGGACACTGAGGAAGACAGTTGTTACACTGAATACAGCGATTAGTAATGGCGTAGGGCATAGTATCTTACTGTAAGAGTGATTGTCAGATTGAAATACTGACCAAAGCTGTTTGTATTTTGTTGTTTAGCTTTTTCCCGTCAACCTACTCATTATTCCCCAGATTTATACTCCTCAAAAATATTATTAGTGATTTTTCTAACTTGAAAATCATGAGATTTTTGTTCAACTTGAACCATTCAATGAAATCTTAATATTTGCGAAAAATTCTCTAGAAGATGGCTCCAGATTGATGACGCCGAGACTCAGAGATACAGACACGCGGAGATCGCTCTGTTGCGAGATTGTAGAAAGCCAAATACTAGTACCCCACCCTCAGAAAACTTTGAAGTCCTTCTTCTCTAGGGATTTAAACAGTTGAGTACATGCATAATGATAAGTGCTACTGGAAAACGAGGTAGCTGATATAACACTGTTTATATACAAAATGCTAACAAGAAGGTTCGTGCAATAAACATTACTCAGCGATTTAGTGCCAAGATGAAACCGCAATTCTTGAATTGTCTAACAGTCTGTTTATTAACCTTAGTAGTGCTTTCTCCAGCGTTAGGAGCATGAGCGCTGTGGCAGCAAAATACTTATCCAAAGGAAATTATTTTATGAAAGAAATTCCCCTTGGGATCTTCACCTTAATTGCTGGCATCTTAGTGACTCTTATTAGCTTGTGGGTAGGGCAAAATAATGCTCTTTTGCCAGAGCAAGCTTCTGCACAAGCGCCTTTAGTAGACAACTTCTTTAACGTCATGGTAGCCATTGGTACTGCTTTATTTTTGGTAGTACAAGGGGCGCTCCTATTTTCTATAATTCAGTTTCGCCGTCGTCGCGGAGATCATGGCGATGGATTGCCAATAGAGGGTAACTTTCCTCTAGAAATTTTGTGGACGATAATACCAGGAATTATTGTTATTGGACTAGGGATATACAGTGTAGATGTTTACACTGAAATGGGTGGAATTGATGCAAGTGCTCATCATATGAGCGCACACGCGGCAATGGCTCCACGACCCAGTTCTAGCTCAATTGGTATTGGTTCTGCACCTGCAAACGAAGGCAAGCCACCATCTCTGGTGGTGAACGTGACCGGAATGCAGTATGCTTGGCTATTTAACTATCCTGATAGCAATATCACCACTGGTGAACTACACGTTCCAGTCGGACAAGACGTACTGCTAAACATCTCTGCAAATGACGTGATCCACTCCTTATGGGTGCCACAGTTCCGGTTAAAGCAAGATGCAATTCCCGGTCAAACCACACAGTTACGGTTCACTGCCACAAAAACCGGAGAATATCCGATAGTTTGCACCGAACTTTGTGGGGGCTATCACGGTAGTATGCGTTCTTCCGTAATTATCCAAACTTCAGAAGAGTTTGACCACTGGTTGGAAGAAAACCGAGTTGTCCAACAGCCAGAAATGGTTCAAACCGTTGCAGTAAATCCATAGACACTTTTTCCTATGACACAGTTAGAAACTCCACAAACAAAAGAGGTGGTTACCTACCATGAATTACCCAAGGCATGGAAATGGTATGACTACTTCACCTTTAATATCGATCACAAAGTCATCGGTATCCAATACCTGGTTACAGCCTTTGTGTTTTATCTGATTGGGGGATTGATGGCGATCGCCATGCGCATCGAATTATATACGCCAGACTCAGATGTCCTCGACCCCAATCTCTATAACGCTTTCATGACCAATCACGGCACGCTGATGATCTTTCTTTGGATTGTCCCTGCTGCAATTGGTGGATTTGGGAACTTCCTCGTGCCGTTGATGATTGGAGCACGAGATATGGCATTTCCCAAACTCAATGCGATCGCTTTTTGGCTCAATCCTCCGGCTGGAGGATTGCTGCTAGCAAGTTTCTTGTTTGGCGGTTCACAAAGCGGCTGGACTGCTTACCCACCCTTGAGTTTAATTAGGGCTTGCTGAAAAAGTAATAAAAAGCCTTTGAAGGATTGATTAGTTATTCAAGGAAGGTGAGAACATAAGTTTTTGTTAGTCAAAAGCGAGAGAAGCATA
>JAJPJF010000528.1 GCA_021324415.1 Nostocales cyanobacterium Centralia_MAG_434 | reverse complement strand
TACGACCAGGGGAAAAGTTATTTGAGGAACTTTTTATTGCTGGAGAAGAATATGAACTAACTGAACACGAAAAACTGTTGTTGGTGAAAAATGCCAGTCGGATTGTTCCTGAAAACTTAGAGATGGCTGTAGAGGCATTATGTTATGCAGCTGCTAAAAATGATACCAATACTATTATGCTTATCCTAGAACATTTAGTGCCAGGATACAAGCCCAAATATTTACACAATAGTTTACCAGAAAAGGCTTTAAAAAATAGCACCGTCGTAGAAAAAACAAATATAACTTCTCTCCCATATTCCGACTATCACAAGGAGCAATTAATAAAATGAGTTATTAAACTATCAAGTGTTAATTTGAAACTCATAATTGTTATGAATACAATTAAAAATAAAGAAGGAGAATTATTTTGAAAGCAGTTGATCTTATTAAGAAAGTCACAAAAAAAATAATTAGAAGGCATTCTAAGTGGGCAATTGCAATTTATATAGGTGAATCTCCTTTTAAATTGAGTTCTCCTAAAAATATAAATAATCCTATTTTAACTGCTGAAGATGTAAGTGATATACCTGCAGACTTTGTTGCTGATCCATTCATGCTTTATGATAACGAGAACTGGTATATGTTTTTTGAGGTTCTAAATCTTCTCAAGAATGTAGGAGAAATAGGGTTAGCAATCAGTAATGATGGACTGCATTGGACCTATAAACAAATTGTGCTTCATGAACCTTTCCATTTATCTTATCCATATGTATTTAAGTGGCAAGACGATTACTATATGATTCCAGAAAGTTCTCAAGTAAATTCTGTTCGTTTATATAAAGCCACCAGTTTTCCTACACAATGGTCTTGTATAGCAACTTTACTAGATAAACATGACTTTGCAGATTCTTCTATTTTTCAATACAATAATTTGTGGTGGCTCTTTACAGTAACATCAGAGGATAGAAATATTCTACGTCTCTACTATTCTAATCAGTTAATGGGTTCTTGGATCGAGCATCCTAAAAGTCCTGTTATAGAGGGAAATAAAAACATAGCAAGACCAGCTGGTAGAGTTGTAGTATTTAATGACAAAATTATTAGATATACCCAGGATTGTGAGCGTATTTATGGTAATCAAGTTCGAGCATTTGAAATAACTGAACTGACAACAACAAGTTATCAAGAGAAAGAATTTCGAGAAAATCCAATTATCAAGGCAAGTGGATCTGGTTGGAATAAAACGGGGATGCACCATATTGACCCTCACCAAATTGATAAAAATAAATGGCTAGCCTGTGTAGATGGAAAAAGTTCTCGATTAGCTTTGGCAACGAAATTTAATAATAGTACTTTGATTAAAAGTGCTGATTGAGCATTACAACCTCTAAAGTTTAATTCGGAGCGTAAGAGCGTAAATCCGAGTTTAATGAGTTTTACCCGCTAGAGATACTTCCAGGTTGAGGAAAGCCTTTTCCCAACATTTATCCTTTCTTAGGGAGGCAGTATGAAAATTTGGCGTTTACAAAGCTTACTTAATTATTGGAAAAAGTTGACAAGCGGCTCTATCAATCGCCAAATTTTAGGTGCAGCTCTGACAGTTGGTTTATTCACGGCGTCGGTCAAATTGGCGTCCACAGGTAAAGAATTGGTGGTTGCCCATAAATTTGGTACTGGAAATGACCTAGATGCATTTTTAATTGCCTTAGTACTTCCTTTTTTTATTGTCAATGTAGTTGCTGGTTCTTTTAATGCAGCCCTGATACCTAGCTATATTCAAGTGCGAGAGCAAGAAGGTAAAAATGCAGCTCAAAGACTGTTTTCCGGAGCAGCAATAGGAAGTTTGGGACTGCTAATAATTACAACAATACTGATGGTAGTCAGTGCACCCCTATATCTACCAAAAATGGCTGCTGGGTTCAGTCCTGAAAAGTTAAACCTGACTTTTCAACTGCTTTGTGTGATTGCGCCTTTAGTTCTGCTGAGTGGGATGATCACTCTCTGGAGTGCGGTTTTAAATGCAGGGGAGCGTTTTGCTTTAGCAGCGGTGTCACCAATTATTACTCCAATTGTAAGCATCTTATTGCTCTTGATATTTAAGCCTTGGGGTATCTTCGCATTGCCAATAGGACTAGTCTGCGGTGCAGTTTTAGAATTAGTCGTTTTGGGAACAGCACTGAATCGGCAAGGAATTTCATTGCGTCCAAAATGGTACGGATTTGACACTCACTTGCGTCGGGTTGCTGGCCAGTATGCTCCAATGATTGCAGGTAGTTTTTTAATGTGTAGTACAAGTCTAGTAGATCAATCAATGGCAGCAGTTTTGTCACCTGGAAGCGTATCTGCACTCAACTATGGTAATAAAGTAATTGCAATCCCAATTAGTCTAACCACCACAGCATTGAGCACTGCTGTGATTCCGTATTTTTCCAAGATGGTCGCCTGTAATGATTGGGCAGGGTTACGTCGTACGCTGCTTAAGTTTATGCAGATCGCCTTTGTTATCACTATGGCACTAACAGGATTTTTAATCGTGTTTTCTGAGCCTATAGTCCAAATACTGTTTCAACGAGGTTCGTTTACAGTTAGGGATACTCATCTAGTAGCTCAAATTCAATCCTGTTTTGCTTTACAGATACCTTTTTATGTTGTGGGAATCCTGTTTGTTAGGTTGATTTCGGCCATAAAGGCTAATTATGTATTAATGTATGGTTCCGCAATTAATTTAATAGCTAATGTTAGCTTAAATTACATTTTTATGCAAAAGATGGGAATTGCTGGAATAGCACTATCTACTAGTTGTGTATATGCAATATCTTTCTCGTTTTTATTTTATAATTTGTGGCAAATTTCTAGAAGATATGTATAATTCATATTTTTGTGAGTATTTTTTAAATCAAGTTGTCAAATTAACAGATATTAAAAAATAAGATGCATCTAACTTTAGTCATTAATTCACTTTCTCCTATTAATTATGGTGGTGCTGAGCGTGTCATATCAATGATGGCAAATTACTGGGCAGAAAAGGGATGGAAAATTACTCTATTGACTTTTGATAACATTACGGAAATTACTTTTTATGAGCTGAATTCCTGTATTATTCATATTCCTTTAGGCATAGCTGGAGATTCTCTCAACCTAATGAGTGGTATTTATAATAATTTGAAGCGCATCCAAACACTACGCTCTACAATCTATAAGAGTAAAGCTGATGCTGTGATTAGCTTCATGTCTACAACAAATGTGCTATCTTTACTAGCAACGCGATGGTTAGATATTCCAGTCATAGTATCAGAACGTAATCATCCTCTAAAACATTCTATGGGTATGGGGTGGGAACAATTACGCCAATTAACTTATCCATTTGCTGATCGAATAGTTGTTCAAACTGAGATGGTAAAGAATTTTTTTCCATCTCAGATGCAAAGCCTTTTCTGTACTATTCCTAATCCAGTCTCATTACCCCCAACACAACAAGAATTATCAGACAAGTTGTTAGATAAACCATCACTCATTGCTATAGGACGCTTGCATAAACAGAAAGGCTTTGATCTATTACTACAAGCTTTTGCAAAATTGAAAGATCTTTACCCAGAATGGAAACTGACTATTTTAGGAGAAGGAAGCCTACGCTCAGAACTAGAAACCTTGCGTAATCAGTTAGAACTAGGCGATCGCGTTCATTTTCTGGGGTTAGTCAAAAATGTCTATGCTTTTTTAAAGCAAGCAGATGTTTTTGTAATGTCTTCTCGCTTTGAGGGTTTTCCCAATGCCCTTTGTGAAGCAATGGCTTGTGGTCTGCCAGTTATTTCCACAGATTGTCCTAGTGGACCTCGGGAGATTATTCGTGATGGTATAGATGGTCTTTTAGTGCCGAATGAAGATGTGTCAGCACTAGCTGCAGCAATGGATCGCTTAATGTCTAATGGGGAAGAGCGGAAACGTCTGGCAGCTCATGCGCCAGAAGTAACTGAACGCTTTAATTTAGAGAAAATAATGGGGATATGGGAAGCATTACTAGAACAAGTAACAATGAAGTAAATAAATGATTATAAAACAAGATTAACTATTAGTTAAATCAAATTAAATACAAAAGTAAAGATTTGACAAAGGATACGATGAATTCTCACATGAAGGCTGAAATTACCTGTGCTCTAAAAAACTTTGTAGGCATAAATGGTCACAAAGACTATCTACCCCATTTCCGCTTGGAAGATATCAAGATATTTAGCAATATAGATATTAAATTCGGTAAAAGATATATATCAAAAAAAAGCTTATGTTCCTTTTGAACCCTCTAAAGGCTTTAAAAGTCACATAGAATACATTGGATAAGATTTGAGATGATATCGTCAAAAATCATATAAATAGCAAAATTACAATTTAATCATATTCTGTAAAAATTATCATTTTAATATTCTATTTCATTGGAATCAATTATGTTAAAAATTGCTTTTCTCATTCGCGATTTAAACTATGGTGGTACTCAAAAGCAATTAGTGACCTTAGTAAAAGGTATTAATCAGCAATGTTTTGATGTGACAGTTTTATACTTTTACCCTGATGGACCTTTAGAAAAAGACTTAAAAGACAGTGGAATTAAATTGATATGCTTGGAAAAACGTGAACGTTGGGATGTGTTTAGCTTTTTTTCACGTCTTATACTGCATATTAAATACATACAGCCTGATATATTGCATGGATATCTTAACGAATCAAATTTGTTAACTATATTCTTAAAACCATTTTTCCCATCCATCCGCGTCATTTGGGGAGTACGCGAGTGCAATGCTACCTCTAATCTTTATGGTTGGTTAGGGCGTTTACTTTCCCAGCTAGAGTGCATTTTATCGCCCTTGGCCGATCAAATCATTGTTAATTCCTATGCAGGCAAAGACCATTACCTAAGTTATGGATTTCCTGCTGATACAATGGCGGTCATTCCCAATGGTATTGATACCGACTGTTTTAAACCTGACCAAGAAAGTAGAGCAAAATTACGAACAGAATGGGGAATTCCAGAAAACACAATTTTAATTGGCTTAGTCGGGCGACTAGATCCAAGGAAAGACCACGCCACATTTCTTAGAGCAGCAGCTTTACTGCACCAAGAGATTCAGGATATACGTTTTATCTGCGTGGGTGGAACAAAAAACCGTACACAGGAATTGTATCAGCAGGAACTTTATCGGCTGACTGAGGAATTAGGTATTTCTGAGAAAGTGATCTGGACAGGAGCACGTGCAGATATGCCTGCGGTAAATAATGCACTTGATATATCTATTTCGTCTTCTTATTCAGAAGGATTTCCTAATGTCATTGGAGAGGCGATGGCATGTGGAGTTCCTTGTGTGGTTACAGATGTAGGTGACTCAGCTTGGATTGTTGGTGATACTAACCTAATTGTGTCTCCTAAAGATCCAGAAGCCTTAAAGCATGCCATGTATAGCTTGATAAAAAATTTGAGCACAAATAATTACTCTAAAAAAAATATTCGCCAACGAATAATTGATAATTTCTCTGTACATCAATTAGTTCTTAAAACAGAAGATATCTTTTCACTTCTATCTTATGAATCCAACTCTAAATAAGAAAATCAAAAAAATAGATTTGCTTTTGTGCTATCAATGCGTTCTAGCTATAAGTTCTGTATTGATTTTCGGCACAAATTTAGCTACATATTTATTTGATATTGGAATCGCCCCTCCTCCTACAACATGGATTATTTGTTTTGGTATAGCAGCGATTCCTTTACTTTTTTCATTTTCTTCAAGATACAAATACATATCTCTAAACTCTGTTATTTGGTGTGGGTTGTATTTAGTAGTTTCACTAGTTTCTTTTTTGTTTTCTGATCAGTCTGAAATTATTAGTCAAATATTTAGAAATAGAATTTTATCAGTGTTTTTTTTATTGTTAAATTTGTTCCTTTTTTCTAAAAGTAAAAATCTTGAAATTTGGGTTAGACGTACAATTTTTGTTGTAACAATCATTAGTATTGCTAACCTGTTTTATGAATTTATTTACCCTTCAATATTTACTGGACTAACTGGGCTAAATGATTCAGGCCGCCCTGCAGGATTTTATGAAAATCCAAATACAGCTGGTTGCGCTGTGTTACTTGGTCTAATTTTCAGCATTAGTATTTTGCCGCTGAAATACCGATTACTCTTTCTCACAATATGTGGTGTAGGAGCTTTTCTAACCTTTTCCCGAGGAGCGATGATTGGGTGGCTAATAATAACTGTGATTTTTACTGTTAAACATATAATTCCTCGTCGTCAGGTGATATATGGAATTTTGGCTCTATTAGGAATTCTTATTTCATTAGGAATTTCATCAGATTTAATCGCAAATCAGCTAAGCTCTAATTTTAATTTAAGCAATAATGCAATGACAAGAATGGAATTTTTATTGAATCCTAAGTTTGAGTTTGTTAATGATGATACTTCTAGAGTAGATATAATTCCCTTTGCCTGGGGTCAATTCCTCGAATGCCCACTATTTGGTCATGGCATTGGATATACAGAGATTTGGGGCGATATTCGTCCCCATAATATGTATTTGATGATGATAGTTGAACATGGTTTTTTAGGCATTACTATTTTACCGACACTAGTCTTTTTGAGTATAAAAAATGCGCAAAGAGAAGTTAAAACTATTGGATTAAGTTTTGCTATTTTTATTTTAGTATGGGGGTTGTTTAGTCACAATATTTTGGAAGAGCGTAATATTTTATTGATGTTTTCATTAATGGCTTCTATGACTTTGAGAAGCCAGTTAGAACAACGAAATTCAAGTCCAAAAACATTAATACAAAAGAATCAAGGTCTAAGGTTATGAAAATTGTTTATGTTACTACTAACCTTTCTACTGGTGGTGCTCAAATGATGCTTTATAGATTACTATCTCGAATAGACAGAAAGCGATTTTCGCTAGATGTAATTTCTCTAATGGATTGTGGTAATGTTGGTAACCTTCTTGCTAGCTTAAATATACCTATTTATACTATGAATATGAAAGCAGGAATGCTAGCAACACCAACTGTCATCTGGCGATTAATTCATACACTAAATACTCTTAAGCCTGATTTAATTCAAGGCTGGATGTATCACGGCAATTTAGCAGCACAAGTAGGAGGTATTTTTTATTCACGAAAAATACCTGTTTTTTGGAATATTCAGCACTCAGTATATTCACTAACTTATGAAAAGAGAATGACAGCAAATGTTATTAAATTATGTGCATTACTTTCAAAGTTTGCAAGCAAGATTATTTATGTATCTAGAATTGGCAAATTACAGCATGAAGGTTTAGGATATTGTGTTGATAATGGCTGTGTAATTCCCAATGCAGCGGATACTTCGCTATTTATACCATCATTTACAGCAAGATTAGCTATTCGCAAAGAACTCGGTTTAACTGACAACGCTTTTTTGATTGGTTTAATTTGTCGTTATCACCTAATGAAGGATCATGCAAATTTTCTACAAGCAGCTGCAATTTTGTTGAAAATCTATCCAGACGTACATTTTATTTTAGTTGGAACAGATGTTGACCAAAACAATCAAGAATTGTATCAGTTAATTCAGAAACTAGAAATTTCTAATCGCACTCATCTGTTGGGTGAACGTAAGGATATCCCTCAGCTGACTGCGGCACTTGACATTGCTGCTTCCGCATCTGCCTATGGTGAAGCGTTCCCGTTAGTAGTTGCAGAAGCTATGTCTGCAGGAGTGCCTTGTACAGTAACAGATGTAGGAGACTCAGGCTGGATTATAGATAAGACGGGTAAAGTCGTGCCTCCACGAAATCCAGAGGCACTCGCTTATGCTTGGAAAGAGTTAATTGCTCTAGGTGCGGAAGGCAGAGAAATGTTGGGAAACGCGGCACGAGAAAGAGCAATTGAACACTGTGCTTTAGACTCTATTGTTACTCAGTATGAGGCGTTGTACGAAAATGCTTAGGCAAAAAAATTATTCCAATCAGATTTTGGAGATATTACTTTTCACTCAATGTTCAAGACAGTGATGTAAAAAAGGATTTTCAATTTATTAACTTTGTCAAAAACCAGAGTAAAACCTCAAATTTAGCTAAAATAATGCAAGGAACTATAAAATGTCGAAAGTTGTATTAATCTGCCAAAGAAATAAAAAGAATAAACACTCTCACGCAGATATTGAAAGATTGTCTAACAGATTAATGCCGGATAATTTTTCTCCAAATCCACCTCATACAATCTGTAAAGATGGAGTTTTGATAAGTATATTTAATCCTAATAAAACTCTGGGCATACATGATGCCAGTGTTTATTTAGGACAAATTATTACAAAACAAGAGTATTGGTGGCAACCTCAGACATATATTTCAGATGGCTCATTCGCTTTATTCCGTAGCAATGAACAATTTGTGGAATTAGTAAGTGATGTATTGGCTTCAAGAACAATTTGGTATATTAAAAATGAGCAAGAATTTATTGCCTCTACATCACAACGCGCTATTGTATTTTTCCTCAAAAGTTTTCATCCGAATAAAACTGTATTTTCGTGGATGTTATCTTCTGGTTCACTTGGTTTTGGCTTATCATGGGATACCAGAATAAAGTGTGTAGAGGCTGATTCTAGTGTTTTACTAAATCGTTCATCTTGGGAGTTACAGAACAACAAAAAAACACAGTATTATCAAATTAAAAAACTATCTAAGCAACAACATAAAAAGCATTTGATAGAAGCTTTGGAAAATACATTTGCAAAATACAATTTCGATTATTCAAATTGGATTTTGCCTCTTTCTGGTGGTTTTGATAGTAGAGCTATTCTTTTGATGTTAAAGAATAAAAATGATCTGCAAACTGTCACATGGGGTTTTAAATCCTCTTTATTGGATCAAAATAGTGATGCTTCTATTGCCAAAGTATTAGCAGAATATATAGGTGTTAAACATAAATACTTTGAATTAGACTCATCAACTGAATCATTAGACAATATTTTTAATAGGTTTCTAGTTGCAGGTGAAGGAAGAATTGATCATATTTTAGGTTATATGGATGGCTTTAAAGTCTGGAAAGAATTATTTGAACAAGGGGTCTTAGGTATTATTAGGGGGGATGAAGTTTTTGGATTCCCTGTATTGTCAGCTTTTACCCCTTTAGATGTAAGAAAAGTTCTTAATATTAATGTATTGTCGGATTACCATAACTACAATATAATTGCAAAATTTGGATTTGAACAACAAATTTTTCCTGAACTCTTAAGAAGAAGAGATATGGAGTCTTATGAGAGTTGGCGAACACGTCTTTATGAGGATTTTCGTATTCCTTTTATTTTAGCAGCATTAACTGATTTAAAGTGTTCTTATGTTGAGGTAATTAACCCATTACTTTCAAGGGAGATCATAGAACAAGTAAGGCAAATGCCTAGTTGTCTACGTAGTCAGAAAAAACTATTTAAAAGTATTGTTTCTTCGATTAATCCTAAACAAATAAAGTATGCACAACCAATGTCAGTGTTAAAGTTAGAAGATTTATTGGAAACTCAAGATTTTGTAAATTTCTTATCAAAGAAATTAAATACAGAACGTGCCAGAACAATATTATCGTCTGGCTTTATAGATTATATTTTAGAAAATCTGCAAGTATCTAGTGAGAAAAATTCTAGAAAGAGCTTGAAGCAAAAAATGAAAAGCATGGTTTCCGAAGAAATCAAGTGCTATTTTAAAACATTATTTCCAGCTAAATCTATTTCTATAAATATCAATAGGCTAGGATTACGTGCTTTAATCATTTGTGAGATGGTTCAAATACTTTTTGAAGATGCTAACCAGTAGTTTAAAAATTGTCAATAGAAGGAAATAAAAGAAGCACCATTAAAAATCAAAAATTCTAGTAGGATTTTTTTGAGATGTCTCTTATTTTTAAAAAAAAGAAAAGGACTATTAACAAATTTAAAATTATCATCAGCATATTGGGTATGCTATTAACTTTATATGCTTGTTCAAGTATAAGATTATTAGCAGACTCCTCCTCAAAAACTCCTATTGTCTGGGTGACTTCAGGTCTACAAAGGATAGGAACACATGATCAACCAGAACGCCCAAGCAACATTCAGCTTTATGCAGCTCGTGGAGAATATGAACCCTTTCAAATTGGCATTCGAGCACCAAAGAGTGGTTTGACAAACGTGAATGTTTTGGTTTCAGATTTATCTAATGAAAAAAAACAAGTCATTTCAAAGAAGAATATTACACTCTACCGAGAACATTACATTTACGTTAATCATTCAAGTCCTGACCAAAGAGGCAGTAATAATCGATCCCTAGGTCCTGGATGGTACGCCGATGGGCTAATTCCGTTTGTTAATCCTGAAACTCAAGCAAATCTTACAGGTTTTGAGTTAGACGCAGTTCCGTTTAACCTCAAAGGTGGAGATAACCAACCTATTTGGGTAGATATATTTGTACCTCACAATGCTCACTCTGGACAATATCACGGTACTTTTACAATCACTAGTGATCAAGGGGTCACTACAGGTAAATTCCTATTGAAGGTCTGGAATTTTGAGTTGCCTCTAAAACCATCGCTTGATTCTTCCTTTGCATTCTGGGAAGAAAAAAGTAAGAGTGCTATGGTGGAACTACTAAAACACAAACTCATGCCTTCAAGGGTGAATCCCGCAGACCAACGCGAATTGATTGATAAGTGGGGATTGCGCTCCTTGCGTCTTCCTTTCTGGAGTGGGGCTGATCTCAATAATTGCTCAATGGAGCCTCCTCCTTCTGTCGAGGAGATCCGCAAAGCTGCTAGCACTCATCAATCTGATCTCTTTTTGTATGCTAGATATGCCGACGAGATTAATAAATGCTCAAATCTGATTGAGCCAGTGAAGCAGTGGGCACAAAATTTTCACAAAGCTGGAATCTCAACTGCTATAGCAATGCTCCCAACACCTGCTCTTTATGATGATGGTTCCGGAACTAGACGTTCTGCTGTAGACATCTGGATAGTATTGCCGGGGATGTATAATGCGGCTCCTAAGCGAATATCTGAAGTTTTGCAAAAAGGAGACAAAGTTTGGTTTTACAATGCTCTGGTACAAGATGGTTACTCTCCTAAATGGCAAATAGACTTTGAACCAATAAATTACAGAATTCCGCACGGCTTTATTAATCAAAGTCTTGGGTTGACAGGGGTTTTGTATTGGCAAGTTGATTTATGGACAAAAAAACCATGGAAAGACGTTCAAACTCATTCTGACAAGGATGGCTATTATCCTGGTGAGGGAATGCTAGTTTATCCTGGCAAGCAAGTAGGAATTGAAACTGTTGTCCCTTCCATGAGACTCAAGTGGGTGAGAGAAGGGGTGGAGGATTACGAATATATCGAGATACTTAAACGTCTTGGTTACAAGAATTGGGCACTGACAGTCAGTCGAAATGTAGGTCTTGACTGGAAGAACTGGACACGCGATCCCAATGCTCTTGAATCAGCCCGACGGCAATTAGGCGAGGAAATAGAAAGGCTTTCTAGTAAAAAAACATCACATTCTTTAGGAAACATATGAGCGATCGCATTGCAGTTATTGGTCTGGGCTACGTTGGCTTACCTGTTGCTCTAGCATTTGCCAAAAAATTCCCTAATACTGTTGGGTTTGATGTAAACATAGAAAAAGTGGCAAGACTAAACCAAGGTATTGATAACACAGGGGAAGTGTCCGTTGATGAGTTGAGTACTACTACTTTGAGGATCACTTCAAATCTGTATGAGCTGGAAGATATCAACTTTTTTGTTGTTGCTGTACCAACTCCAGTTGATCGCAACCATCGGCCAGACCTCTCCTTCCTACTGAAGGCATCCGAACTGATTGGCAAAGTATTGCAGCCTGGAACAGTAGTCGTGTATGAATCGACAGTTTATCCAGGAGTGACAGAGGAAATTTGCGGCCCTACCTTGGAAAGAGTATCAGGCTTAAAGCAAGGTGTTGATTTCACGTTGGGCTACTCTCCAGAACGGATTAATCCTGGTGACAAGAATCATACACTGGAAAAGATAGTCAAAGTAGTGGCTGGGGAAGATGCCAAAACCTTAGAATGGGTAGCGAGAGTCTACGCAACCATTATTGATGCTGGTGTTTATTGTGCCTCTTCGATTAAAGTAGCAGAGGCAGCTAAGGCAATTGAGAATACGCAACGGGATTTAAACATTGCTTTAATGAATGAACTAGCCCTGATTTGCGATCGCATTGGTATTCGCACCCATGATGTTTTAGCAGCAGCAAAGACCAAGTGGAACTTTTTGCCATTCACCCCAGGACTTGTTGGTGGTCACTGCATTGGTGTCGATCCCTATTATCTAACGACCAAGGCAGAAGAATTAGGATATCATCCTGAAGTTATGCTCGCAGGTCGTCGGATCAATGACATGATGGGGATACATGTTGCTCAACGCCTTGTGAAGCTTCTAATTAAAGCTAACCTATCGATCAAGGAAGTGCGGATAGCAATTCTCGGATTAACCTTTAAAGAAAACGTACCCGATATCAGAAATAGCCGCATTCCAGATATCGTTCTAGAGTTGCAGCAATTTGGGATTCATCCTCTCATACACGATCCTTTAGCTGATCAGCATGAAGCTCAACAGGAATACGGGCTTCAACTTGCCAACTGGCAAGAATTAACGAATTTAGATGGAGTTGTGTTGGCTGTTCCTCATAAAACCTACTTAGATATGCCTTGTAAGCAGTTAGTAGGCTGCATTCGTCCAGATGGAGTTTTGATGGATGTCAAAGCTGCCATTGACCCTGCTATTCTCCCTTCAAACATTCATTACTCAAGCTTATAGGAAAAATTTTATGGTCAGAGTTTTAGTGACTGGTGCTGCTGGCTTCATTGGCTTTCATCTCAACCAACGCTTGCTAGCTAGAGGAAATGAAGTTATTGGTCTAGACAATTTAAATGATTATTATGATGTCTTTTTGAAAAAAGACCGCTTAGCTCAGCTAGAGGGAAAACCAAATTTTAGTTTTCATAAACTAGACTTAGCTGATTGCCAAGGCATAGCCCAATTATTTGCACAGCAACAATTTGATGTAGTTATTAACTTAGCGGCTCAGGCTGGTGTGCGCTACTCCCTCCAGAATCCCCATGCTTATGTAGACAGTAATCTAGTTGGCTTTCTCAACATCTTGGAAGGCTGTCGCCACTCAGGTGTGCAGCACTTAGTATTTGCATCTTCTAGCTCTGTCTATGGTGCCAACACCAAAATGCCCTTTTCTGTTCACGACAATGTAGACCACCCTGTCAGTCTCTATGCTGCCACTAAAAAAGCCAACGAACTGATGGCTCACTCCTATAGCCATCTGTATGGCTTGCCAACAACTGGCCTCCGTTTTTTTACGGTTTATGGTCCCTGGGGTCGCCCAGATATGGCGCTGTTTATATTTACCAAAGCAATTTTAGTTGGTCAACCTATTGATGTTTTTAACTATGGCAAAATGCGACGCGACTTTACCTACATTGATGACATTGTCGAAGGCGTTGTTCGTATAGCAGATAAGATTCCAGAACCAGACCCTAATTGGTCTGGAAATAGCCCAGACCCTGGCACTAGCAAAGCTCCTTATAAAATTTACAACATTGGCAATAATCAGCCAGTAGAGTTAATGCACCTGATTGAAGTGTTAGAAGGCTGTTTGGGAATAAGGGCAGAAAAGAAGATGTTACCAATTCAATTAGGTGATGTCCCCGCCACCTATGCAGATGTAGATGATTTGGTGAAAGATGTAGGATTTAAGCCTAACACCTCAATTGAGAGGGGTGTTGAGCAATTTGTAACTTGGTATCGGTCTTATTACCAAATATAAAAACATAATGGCAGTCATTTTCAGAAAAACTCAAAAAGATGCCCGAATATTTACCAGCAGTAAAACTACTCTATATTACAACCGTACCAGAAACGCTTAACTTATTGACTGGTCAGGTTGGATATATGAAACAGCAAGGCTTTGATGTATGTGCTCTATCTTCTCCAGGAAAAGTCTTGTATCAATTTGCAGAACGTGAGCAGGTAACTGTATATGCTGTTGACATGGCTCGGCAGATTACCCCCTTACAAGACCTGCTAACCATCTTCCATCTCTGGCAGTGTTTTCGCCACATCCGCCCGCAGATAGTTCATGCCAGCACTCCTAAAGGAGGATTGCTGGGAACCATCAGTGCATTTTTAGCAGGATCATCTGTTCGTATCTACCTGATGCGCGGCTTACCCTTAATGACTGCTACTGGCTTCAAACGCTTGTTGCTTTGGTGGAGCGAAAAAATATCTTGCTTGCTCGCTCATCAAGTATTTTGTGTCAGCCATTCCCTGCAAGAAGTAGCAATATCTGAAAATCTAGTCCCACCAGCTAAAATTAAAGTCTTGCTTGGAGGCAGTAGCAATGGTGTAGATACTAAGGAGCGATTTAATCCTGTACGTGTAGGTGTAGAAATCCGCCAGGAAACGCGCCAAAAGTATAGAATTCCTACTGATGCACTCGTGGTCGGCTTTGTGGGTCGTGTTGTTCGTGATAAAGGCATCACAGAACTGGCAGAGACATGGAAAATCTTAAGGGAAGAATTTTCCAGCCTCCATCTACTCATGGTTGGTCCCTTAGAACCCCAAGATCCAGTACCACCAGACGTGGAAGATTTGCTCAAAAGTGATCCTCGAATCCATCTAACTGGGATGATCCAGAACACAGAATCCTTCTATGCAGCTATGGATATTTTAACCTTACCAACTTATCGGGAAGGATTTCCAAACACACCTTTAGAAGGAGCAGCAATGCAATTACCAGTTGTAGCTACACGCATTCCAGGATGTATAGATGCTGTACAAGATGGTGTGACAGGAATACTAGTACCACCACGTGATGTAGGAGCATTAACACAAGCAATTCGGATGTACTTGAACAGCCCAGAGTTGCGCCAGGAGCATGGTCTGGCAGGACGCTCCCGTGCTTTGCAGAGCTTTAATCAAGTGGTTATTTGGGAGGCGCTGTATCAGGAGTACCAGCGACTTTTATTAGAGAAAAGACTGGCTGTTCCCAAACCGATATCAAATATGAAAGAGGCTATGTAATGATGACTCAAAAAATTTATGGTGATCGTTTCAAGAAACAGAGCAGATTCATCAAATCTGTCTTAGATAAATTTGTAGCAGTGATCGCTTTGATCCTATTGTTTCCTGTAATTTTGATGATTGCGATCGCTATCTACTTCAATATGGGAAGTCCAATCATTTTTGCTCAACCCCGCCCCGGCAAAGATGGCAAGATTTTTACGCTCTATAAGTTCAGAACAATGATTCCTGATGCTTGTGAATCTGTCAGTGACAACATAACCTTTACAGGCACTCATCCGCCAGATGCACATCGTATTACTCCCCTTGGGCAATTCCTACGGAAAACAAGTCTAGATGAGTTACCTCAATTATGGAATGTGCTCAAAGGAGATATGAGCTTTGTCGGTCCACGTCCATTGCGAGTTTCCTATCTGCCACGCTATTCATTAGAACAAGCTCGTCGCCATGAATGCCTACCAGGAATTACTGGATGGGCACAAATTAATGGGCGCAATTTAACTAATTGGGATGAACGCTTCAAACTAGACGTTTGGTACGTCGATCATTGGAGCCTGTGGCTTGACTTAAAAATCCTTTTGATAACGTTCTTTAAAGTCCTTCATAAGGAAGGAATTCGCAACGAGGGATTATTTACAATGGAAGAATTTAGAGGTCAATTAGACAAGCAATAAAATTCTACTAATTGCTGTTCTGCTGCTACCAACTCATCAAAAAATGATACGGTGGTGAGTTTTTAACGAATTCTCATAATCAGTTATTGCAAAAGCACTTCAAACACAAACTATAAGTATAATTTATGAGCAAAGTTGTTGTTTTCGGAAATACTAACTGGGCAGAAGTCATTTACTTTTATCTAAAACATGATTCTGAACATGAAGTCGTTGGGTTTACCGTTGATGAAGCCCATATTAGGGCAGAAAGTTTCCATGATCTGCCAGTGACTCCCTATGAAACTCTCGAAAAGTATTACCCATCTAACAAGTATAAGCTTTTTATACCTATTAGTTACAAAAAGGTCAACAGGTTACGTGCACAAAAATACTATAATGCCAAAGAACGGGGATATAGCTTTATCTCGTACATTAGCTCCAAAGCCATCTATTATGGCACGCCAATAGGAGAAAACTGCTGTATTTTGGAAGGTAATATTATCCAACCGTTTTCCTCCATTGGCAACAACTGTGTCCTGTCAGGCAGAAACACCATTGGGCATCACTGTGTCATCAAGGATCATTGCTTCCTGACTTGCGATATCGTGCTTGGTGGTGGAGTAACCGTAGGAGAATACACTTTCATTGGGTTGAATGCTACCATCCGAAATAATATCAACATCGGCAAAGACAATATTATTGGGGCGGGATCAATCATTCTCAGTCATACGGAAGATCAGACAGTTTACTCGCCAGGGGAATCTCAACAACTCGAAGTGCCAAGCAATCTAGTGCGCATTTAACCGACGCTTTTCAGCAACTTTAGTGACTTGACGAATTATGAAAACACTTCAAGCTTGTTATCCATTATCCCCCATGCAGCAAGGCATGATATTCCACAGTCTGTATGACCAACAACCCGGTTATTACATTGAACAGGTGATTGGACACTTGCACGAACCACTTCAAGCGTCAGCATTATTGCAAAGCTGGCAGCAAGTTATAGAGCAGTATCCAGTTTTAAGAACTAGTTTTCGTCCAGATGCAGACAATCAACTTCAGCAAGTTGTCCATCAACAGTTGCAATTGCCAGTTACTCAACAGGATTGGCAAAGTTTATCGACTCTAGAGCAGGACGAAAAGCTCGCAGACTATTTACAACGCGATCGCCAGACAAACTTTGATATTGCCACAGCACCATTAATGCGTCTGGCACTTTTCCAACGAGGTGAAGCATATTACACCCTGGTGTGGACTTTCCATCATGCTTTGTTAGATGGTCGGTCTATTGCAGTTGTTCTGGAAGAAGTTTTTGCACTGTATGATGGGCACTCTCTGAATAAAAACTGCACTCTACCCGAGCGTCAAACTTATCAGGATTATATTGCTTGGCAGCAGCAGCAATCCTTGACATCCGCAGAGAAGTTCTGGCGAGAAATGCTGCGGGGATTTACTGCACCAACCCAACTACCTACTCTGACTCAGAATCCTCACAAGACTAGTGAATTACGATATGGTTTGCAAAAAATACAGTTGTCTTTTGAGCTGACTGCTGCTCTCCAGAAGCTGGCACAGGATCAGCAACTGACCCTAAATACCCTAGTTCAGGGAGTTTGGGCAATACTGCTGAGCCGCTATAGTGGTGAAACAGACGTGGTTTTTGGGGTAACCCGAGCTTGCCGCCATTCATCTATTGAGACGGTAAAGTCCATGGTTGGACTGTTCATCAATACCTTACCGATTCGCGTCCAAATTAGCAATGACACGAAACTGCTACCATGGCTGAAAGCGCTACGTGCTCAGTGGGTGGCTTTGCG
>JAJPJF010000409.1 GCA_021324415.1 Nostocales cyanobacterium Centralia_MAG_434 | reverse complement strand
TTCTCCCGTACTTTATCCCGTGTGATTCTTTCTCCTGCTGCTTCTAGAGAATCACAAGCTTCAAAAATTTGCTGTTTTAGACTTTTGGTATTCGCATCCATACTTTTTACCTAGTACAAAGTTATGAGCAAATGGTACGGTTATCGACATAGTAAAAGGCAACCGTACCATTACTTGGTACGATGATGAAGATTTTGATAACTCCCGTACCAATCCCCCTTGTCCACACCCCACACCCAGCCCCTAATCCCCAAAATCCCCTTAAATTGGTACAAAAAATGGTACGGAAGCTCGCTTGTTGCGAATAATTCTTGCTCATACTGAGAAAGTTTACTAGTAATAGCCACTGTAATTGTAGTTAGCTTGGCTGCTGGCATCGTACCAATGTACCAAGCTTGAGTTAGTCACTTTCCTCAGGTTGGTCCCGTACCATAAAGTGTGTGATTTTTTTTCAACTTTTTTCTATATAGAAAAAAACCACGAAAAAACGTTTTTTTTGATTTTTGACCGTACCATGGTACAGTTTTTCCAAAAATGGTACGGTGAATGGTACGCAATTTTATCGCCAATGGTAAGCTGTACCATCGCTATGGTACTAACAAAAACTATTCTCATTAATTTTCGTACCAAAGAATGAACTCCACCCATTTGGCCTACAGGTGTAGTTTTAGTAGTATGAGAGTGGCGATCGCTCTACATAGGAGGTTTGTGGAGTGGGAGCACTTGCCCCTTACTGAGAAAACGGGTGTAGGTGGTAGGGTGTGGGGTGTAGGGGTAAAAAGAAATTCTTCAAGAAAATGAACACCTTACTCTACACCCAAGCGGGTTGAAAGCCCCTGAATTTACTTATGGAGAAAACAAAAAATTTATTCATGAATGAAATCCCCTCAATTCATTGATGGAGATACCCCACACCCCACACCCTTCCTAATCCGGTGATAAAATTGTCGGATTTTAAAATCCGACAACAAAAGCAACCGAATTTTTAATATTTCTTGAACTAAAAATCTGTGGTATTTTTAAATCCAACCAAAAAAATAGGCATATGAAACAAATAGTTCTCTCGATTTTGTCTAATGCTGGTGGAGTGGGGAAGACAACACTAGCTGTACATATTGCCTACTCTATCGTTAAGCGTGGGTTCAAGGTGGCCATGATAGATTTAGACCCACAGCGTTCTTTGGACGTATTTTGTGGGTTACAGGCACAAGAATCTGCTCACACATTAGTCAATGTCTTGTCTAAAGATTTCAAAGGAGACTGGTCTTGTGCACCAGCTTGGGGGGAGTCCAAAATAGACGTGTGCCAGGGACATCCGCTGCTGGCTGAGATGGCAAACGAATTGGTGATTAGAAAGCGAGGTGAGTATGCACTTGCTGATCGGTTGAAAAGTTATCCCTTACCTCATAACTTAATTATCTTAGACTGTCCAGCCACTCTTGGGATGCTCAATACCAATGCCCTAGCAGCATCTACTCATGTTTTGGTGCCTGTGCAATTAGAAATGAAAGCCATCTCAGGTTCAGCGGAGTTGGTAGAGTGGATGATCACTACCGCAGACGAATTACAGCTAGAGCCGAAACCAACAATACTGGGATTTGTGCCTAGTATGTACGATGAGAAGGTGGCAATGCATCGGCAGTACTTGGAACAGTTACCAGAAATTGCTTTGCAACTTTGTGTGAAGCTTTACCCGAAAGTCAGAAATTCCAACGAATTCAAAAATGCCAGTGCTTACGGTCAGCCATTACAGAAATACCGTCCTAAGCACCCAGCAACCAAAGATTTCCAACAAATCACCGATGACCTAGTTGCTTTGATTAAGGAGAAATGATTGTGGCTTTGCCCAAAATAACCGGGAAATTTGATGGAGCAATTCAAAAAAGCTCACAAGAGCAAAAAATTGCTGAACTCCAGGCAGAAGTGGAACGTCTGAGAGCACAAAGTTCACCTGAACTTGAAGTTGAACTGCAAAAGTTACGAGAACAACTGCAAAACCAATCGGGGGAGCTAGAAATTGATTTAGAGTTAATTGACCCTAATCCTAATCAACCTAGGCAGACGATTACATCAGAATCCATTCAAGTAAAAGCACGCCTGTTGAAAAAGCATGGTCAAATCTCGCCCATTATCTTAGTGCCCCAAGGCAATGGACGTTACATGCTTTTAGATGGTCAACTACGTACTCAAGCTGCAAAACTATTAGAGTGGCAAACGATTCGCGCTTTAGTTGTCCCCATGCCAGAAGACTTGGATTCAAATGCACTGATGACTTTCTTGGGATTTGAGGATTTAAACCCGTTGGATAAGGCAGAAGCGATCGCCACTTACATTACCAAATCGATTGGGTATTCTGTTGATGAAAGTATTACAGTCCTGGCAACGGCAATCAAACGCATTGAGCGCGATGGCAAGAGTAAGGAACTGACAAAATTGGTTGCCCTGAGTGCCCAAGAGCAGCAAGAGGGTTTAGAAGAACTGGGGATAATTGGCAATGAACAAGATTTACTTTTGTTGCTTCTAGAGTTGGGTTTAAATCCTGCCAGCGTCAAAGCCAATCTCATGCCCATGTTAGGTTTACCCCAAGATTTAAAAGACGCCATTCGTCAGCGCGGGTTAAAGGGTGCTCATGCTTTGGCATTGGTGACAATATCTGCTAAGTCTTTGGGTCTATCTGAAAAAGAAGCCACAAAAGAACGAGTGAAGGCAACAGACCAGGTGTTGAAGAAAAACCTCACCGTGCCAGAAACCCGTGACCTGATTAAACAAATTAAAGCCAAGTACTCAAAGGTAGAAAAAACAGAGTCAAAGAAGGTCAAAACAGTTATTCAAAAAGTCAGAGAACTGTCTAGTATTCAAATGGCCGATGTTAGTTTTGAACAACTGCAGGAGTTGCGATCGCTCTTTGCTCAAAAATTAGCAGAGATTGACAAAGTTGTGAGTGAAACCGAGACTGAGTAGAACTTTGAAGCCATATAGAAAAAGCCTCAGCTTCTGGTGCTGAGGTTAGAGGAAGTCGATCTGGTTGATGAGAGATACCTTCAGAGGGGGTAGGGTGTGGGGTGTAGTGAACCCACGACGCCTATCCGTGGGATTGGAATAAGAACGCAGCGAATACGCGTGCTCTGCGTCTCGAAACACATATTTTTTTCAAAGTGGGCGCTACTCCCACCCCGCGCATGATTCCTCCTCAACATGCTCCCTACACCCAACACCCTATTTTTGTAATGCAATGCTTAACTAGCAAAAAAGGCGATTAAAACTAGAGCAGTGACAAAAGATGCAGCGAATAGACCTTGGACAACGTATTTGCGTTGTTCCCAAACTGCTGGATATTCAGCTAAGACTGCTTTGGTTTCATTTGGGTAGTTGTTGAGAACGCCGTCTTCATTAACTGTGGTGTACATAGTTTGTTTCCCTTCTTTTATTTATTACCTTATGTAAATAAATATAACAATATCGTTACAAAAAGGCAAGAAGGGTTGACATCAAATGATAAATGCTATCCATAAGAGCTAGTTATGAGATGATAGACAGAATTTAGCCCCCATATATACCCCATACAGGTGTTAATGTTGGTGAAAAAGCTTTTATGAACATTGGGGTATGCTTAGCCCACACATATACCCCAGAGAGTGTTCAAATGCTTGATTTACCGTTGTTTTTTGCAGATGAATGCGGGATAGGTATACTTTGGTTGCAATAATTTGAACGTGAGCAGTCTCTCCCTACACCCAGACTAAAGCTGTGCAACACCCATAATCAAACGTTGGGAATCGTGCCCAGCACAAAAATTTTTGTCTGTTATAGTAATTGGCTACAAGCATAGATATCATGTTGAGGATAGATCAGATAGATCATCAGGCACATCTGTCACATCAATACTTAAAGACCTACAGATAGTTTTCAGTGATACTTTATACAGACGAGCCAAGGCAACAATATTCTCAATGCTTGGCATCGCTTTACCAGATTCCCAGTCCGCTTGTCTGCGCTCTGAAACACCAATGAGTTGTTTAACTTGTGGGCGTGTCAAACCCGCTTGTTCTCGCAGTTGCCTCAACGCCGACTTTTCCCTATTTAGGGCTTGCTGAAAAAGAAAGAAAAGGTGACAGTATGTAGAAGAAAAGACCCTAGAAGTAGATTCAGGTGCAAGGAAAGAAGGTAAAATAGCCTAAAATCCTTGC
>JAJPJF010000019.1 GCA_021324415.1 Nostocales cyanobacterium Centralia_MAG_434 | reverse complement strand
TCTACAGGAAACTTCATAGCTTTCGTCTAAAACTTTACGATATTATAATACAGATTACAATTCTTGGGTTATTTAAGTATGTTTGGTATTTCTTAAATGCTTATACAGTATATATTGTAGGCATTAATCTTACTAAATTATAGTTATTAAAATTTTCTAGATTTTAATAATCACCATAAAACTGCCGGAAGAACCACAATTATTTACATTATCTACCTGAAATTTTTCGTTTGAGTTACTAAAGCGAATCAGCTTTTGATCAAATTGTATTACAACACTAACATCCAATTTTGCGAAATTGATGAGTAACCGTTTAAAGCAGTGGATTAACACCACTTTTTTTATTGTTTATTTATGGAAGAAGATAAGAACGCTATGATTTATTTAAGTTCTGATGAGAAATATGTAAGATAAAAACACAATTTCAATCCAGGTTTATGCGCTTACCCCCCGTCTTCACTTGAGGGGTGGTGCTATTAATAATGATTGTTGAGTAAGAAAATCCAGCGTCCGAATACAAACGTATAACAAAAGTTCAAGTCCATTTATCTAAATATTGCTCAATTACGTTCATATTGATAGCCACACCTAAGTCGGTGTGGCATTTATCTAGAGTTTTTAGGAACTGGAACCCTTGGTAGATAAGAATTGCTCTGGACAATTATAGACGCAACTGCTTATTTGCATTTTTCTTGTTAAAGTCACAATCGCAATCCTCTAGACCGACGTTGTGTTTGTGCTTGGATCTGTCTATGATAATCTTCTGTATCTTGAACACAAGCTTCAATGGCTTTCTTTGATAATGGTAGACCGCGCTCATAAGAATCTGTGATCTGTTGAATCTTCTCCACATAATCGGCGGGTCTACCAAGCGCGAGCGCAATTTGTTCCCAATGAGCTAACAACTTCAAGTAACGTTGTCGTTGTTGCTGCTGCAGTCGTTCGCGTTCTGCGGCAATGCGCTGTTGTTCCTTTTGTTGGCGCTCTATTTCCACAGCCTTAAGCGACAAATGTATGGTCGCGCTGGTCTTGACTTACTTGCACGTCGTTTCTTACTCTCTTCATAAACGATCGCTCTTAAATACACTACGCACACATCTCCCCATCCCTACCATAACGTTGCTCTTTATCAAGGAGCAGCACAACAACATGATTTCACTCCCCTTCATTCCCTGAAAAAAGCCCTACCCGCTTGCCACTTTTCCTATTAAATACCTTTAGTGCTCCCACCTCAGTTCTTCTGTCTACCTCTTGTGCCTCCCTCTCCACCTTGGATCACCAAAACTGCACTCTTTGCCTATCTAATTTGTTAATCGACAGCAACCGAGGAACCGCAGGGCGATTGCGCTTTTTGAGCGCACTGCCCCAAGGGACAATCACTTTGATAATTCATCTGTTACAGCACTGCGATTGCCCAAGGGGCGCTGCCCCTTGGGCAATCGCAAGGGCAGCGCTGGGCAATGCTTGGGTCGCATGGAGCACGCACGGTGAGCCATCAACAATTATGTTTCTACTACTTGTGCCACACCCTCAACCATTTCTAATTGCACAAATTTTCCTTCCAAATTTGTGACAAAGTAACCAGTTTCAGGCGTTCTTGAGAGTGATTCTGATTTTGTAGCACCGGTTGGAACATCAATGACTTTAAGTATATCCTCAACTCTAGCGTATATAAACTGTCTAGTAACATCTGCAGGTCCTAACTCAATTTCTTGTGTAACTCTTGTTTCTTCATATGTTACAAAAGTTTTTGATGATGAAAATCCTAATTTCTGATTGATCTCTGCACTAAATTTTGAAAAACTGCCACCCATTGATATTCCAATTTCTCGCGATATTTCTTCCGCCTCCGTCTTGCTCGTACCTGTAATAGTTTCTATCGTATGTTTGTATGATGTTGCTGATGGTGGTATCGAAGCTCTGTTTGCAATGACTAACCTTTGCAGCCTTATTAATGTTTTGTAAGGATCAGTTTGAATTCTTGATGACTCATATTCCTTACCCACATTATCAAGCATGTATTCCTTGACTCCATTATCAAAGTAAGCACCTTCATCAATTAATCCTATGTAGTAAAAATATAAATACGCACCACCCGCTCCCCAATTCAAATCTACTGGAATAATTTGATATTGACGACCATCATGTCCATATAGTGGGCTTAGTTTTTCATGACTTTGAGTGGCTACTCGTACGACTATATCTGAAATTGGTTGCAGATTTTGGTCTTTTGTGTAACATAAATATAAATACTTCCCATTAGCTCCCCAGTTCAAATCTATATCTATTTTTGTGTATCCAGGTGGCGGAGATGTGTTCTTGCCTTCAATCACTGTCAAGCCAGTTATTGGAGTATCGTAACTTCTTTTAAAAGCTAAGTATAAATATTTGCCTCCAGCCTTATAATTTAAATCTACTGGTATCTTTAAATAACCTGGAGGTACTGCGGTTGATTGGCCTTCGATAATCTTTACGTCTGTAATTGCTACTGTCATGATTTTTTGTTTCTTTTAGAATTTACTTAAGTTCGAAAAAATGTTTTCTGCTTTCAATTACTCTTTTGACAAGCAATTTACTGTCTTATCTGTATTGTTAAATATATGCTTATTAATAGCAAGTATTAACTTAATAAGTTTATTCTCAATGTATAAAAAAAAGAAGAGAAAAGATTATAAAGTTTAAGTCCTCAGATTTTCCTCAGAATTAGACATTAAAGAAATACCTTGCGTTATCGGTGCATTATGCATCGAAATCTCAAGACAAGGAAATAGTTAATATGTGTTACTAAGCCGTCTAGTATCGTCAGACGGCTTTTTACTTTTGCCAAACGTGCATCTATTACGTTTAAAACTCCCAATTTATAGGAGTTTCAGGTCATTAAGGTGTGAGGTGAGTACAAAGAGATCTCCGCACCCTTGCAATAATTATGTAATACAATATTACATAAAAGAAAAAATCCCTCGAAGCTTTGTATTCTTGAGGCTTTTAGTGTGGCGTGTGTGGGTGTGAGCACTATGCTTGCACGTCGTTTCCTGCTTTCTTCATAAATGATCGCTCTCTTACACACTCGCTTAATTGCGCAATCACCACTCAACCTCTTTAGGCAACAGCAGCACAACAACATGATTTCACTCCCCTTCATTCCCTAAAAAAAGCCCAATACGCTTACCTCTTTTCCTTTCCAATACCTTTAGTGCTCTCACCTCAGTTCTTCTACCCACCTCTTGTGCCTCCCCCTCCACAACCGATCACCAAAACTGCACAAGAGCCCAATTACCTTGTTATTCGACAAAAAAGCCGCAACACAGAGGCACTGGACAACGAGTAGAAGTTCCGAAATTTCACATCACTCCTCAGCTTGTTAGCCTTAACTGAACCGTATTGACCTATAAATAGCAAAACCTCACTAATAAGAGTGAGGTAAAGGGCAAATGGGTAAATAACACCCTTATGTGGTTATGGTTCAAAGAATCGTTTATACCTTTTAACAACAGTAATTCCTAATTTTGAGGAAATTCTGAGGATTTTTATAGGAAAAGCTATCACCCAATCCCACTCTGGCATTGCCTTTTGGGCAATCCCTTTGATAATTTATCTGTTACAGCACTGCGATTGCCCAAGGGGCAGTGCGCTAGCGCAATCGCCCTTTGGGCGCTGCCCCTTGGGCAATCGCAAGGGCAGCGCTGGGCAATGCTTAGGTCGCGTGGAGTGTGCACGGTGGCCCATTAACAATTATGTTTCTACTACTTGTGCCACACCCTCAACCTTTTTCACCAAATCTGCACATGAGCCAATTTAATTTGATACTCGACAGGGGGATAAAAAACTATTTTTGTGCCTAATAGTAAAATTTATTGGAAGTGTCGTCAGCCTTTGGTGCTCATCATAGGCAAAGAAAAAATTACCCGATTTATTTTGGGTAATTTAAAAACACAAATGCTCGAAAAGTGACTTGCTAATTTTGAACTGTCACTTATCTGTCATATTACATACTCCTAGTTTAAGAGAATTTCAGTAGACCGAAAAGTTTCCCAGAACCCTTACTAGTTCTTCATTTTCCCTTTAGCAGGTAATCTGTCGAAATCACCGTCAAGGCACTTAAGGCGTAAATAAATCAAGAGCCACCCTTAAACGAATTACCGACTGTACTCTGGAATTAGGCCACTTGAAATTGGGCAGCCTTATTACACAACGCGCAAGCGTCAGAACACTAACTGATCAACCACACAAGGCTGCCCTTTTTCTCGGCATCGGCTCCCTCACTTTAAACCACGTTCGGCAAAGCCGTGCCGCAGGCTCAGGTGGAACATTTTATTACTGGTAAGTACCTATGGTAAGGAGACGAAGTAAGAAAACAAGGTAGGAAACATCCGGTTACTAAACTTCACCTATTCATCTTGTTTTCCTCACGCAAATTCTAATAACTGCGTTCAAAATCTCTCTCCTCCCCTTGTTCTTCATCCCCTTCATCAGGACTCTCAGATCTCAACGAAGGTAGATTTCTCAGACGGACTAAAATTGTAGCCGGATAGGTTCTATTACCATATCGGAATTTCCCCCTACCTGTGATAATGCCCCTAGCTCCACCAGATATAAGCTGTTGTTCCTGTGGAGATAACTCCACAAGTAAATCCGATGACAGAGAAGTCAAGCCTTCCAATAAATTTTCAACACTGCTAGAAGCAACAGAAGACGTTGCTTTTCGATCAGTTGCTTTAAACATAAAGCCTCCACAAACAAAACTCATTCATCAATAGTTATTGCAAAATTTTTTCTCAATAAACTCGGGTAATAGTTAGATCAATTATTTAATCTCCTGCTAGAAGATATTTCAGATTATTTTATTAAATGAGTATTTATATATACAAAATTATTTCATGTAAATTTGCTGACGGGGTGACCAAGGATGCTGAAAGACTTGAAATGCAAAGAGTGTAGCAATTTATGGTAAAAAAAGTAGGTCTAGCTTTGTCAACAAGACCCAC
>JAJPJF010000410.1 GCA_021324415.1 Nostocales cyanobacterium Centralia_MAG_434 | reverse complement strand
GGAGAAAAAACGAAGACAACTTTTAAACACTAGACCGTAAGAGGGTTTGGAGCTTTATTTTCTAACATTATGGGAAGAATCATGCCTTTTGCCCGAAAGTCTTGTGTGGTAAGGATTCTATTTTTTCTCTGGAGAAAGTGATGGAAGAGCGTTAGTATGCCTGATTTTCATTTTTGTGGTGGGGTTTAATTAAACCCCAGGTAGTGAGATGGAAGTAGTGGTGAGGCACAAGCCCATGCCAAATCTGCGTTATAGCCATGTATGAAGTACCAGAGCGACCCGATGAGATTCGTGAGCTAGTTGGAGAATGAGAGGGTCTGTCTTACAAGTCGAGAAACCCTTTGTCTGAAGGTATTGTTTAGTCTTTCTACATAATTAGTTAGACCAGTTTCTTTGCCAACAGTTCGATGATGTTTTTGGGGGATAACTGTTTTGTGATTTGTTTAAGTGCCTAAAGAAATTGTAGTATTTAAGTAAGAGGGTGGAAATAAAGCCAACTATATGTTTAGGGAGAAGAAATCTCTAAGTTTTAGGATCTTCAAGTATTTTTAGTTGGTCTAGCTAAGTTGGCAACGATAAAGACCAATTGGGTGAGCACGACGGGTTTAGGAATGTGCATTTGAAAACCAGCGTTCCTAGATTCTTGGATATCAATACTACTGGTAAAACCTGTGATTGCTGCTGCGGGAATTTGTCCCCCAGCCTCAGCACTAAGAGAGCGGACTCGCCGGATCAAGTTATAGCCATCTTGGTTGGGCATCCCAAGGTCAGACAATAGGACATCATAGATCTCTGGGTGGCTGGTGAGTATTGAGAATGCTTCATCAGGGGATGCGACAGCAGTTACTTCAGCCCCGTGAGTTTGTAGCATGATCTTGGTTAACTCACGTATATTGGCATCATCATCTACAACAAGTACGTGTAAACCTTCTAGCGAAGGAATGAGCTCAACGGAGATTTCCGCGTTGCCGGAAAAATCGCTCACCTGTGGAGGACAAGAGGGAAAATCCTCATCAAGCTTGGTGTTCAGTGGTAGCCTAACAATGATAGTGGTCCCGAAGCCTACACCTGGACTTTCGGCCTGAACCGTGCCGCCATGAAGTTCGACCAGATAACGGACAAGGGACAGCCCTATGCCCAGTCCTGGATTAGCACGAGTTTTCCCACGCTCAGCCTGGTGAAACCGCTCAAAGACATAAGGAAGAAACTCAGGAGGTATGCCAATACCAGTGTCACTAACTCGAATCTGGGCTTGGGAATTAACTTCCGCGAGTGTGACAACCACACTTCCCCCAGAAGGAGTAAATTTGATAGCATTAGAAAGCAAATTCCAGATTACCTGCTGCAATCGCAACCCATCCCCCAGTACCTTTGCGCTCATCGGTTGCAGGTGGCATTCAATTTGAATATTTTTCGCTTCTGCCGATAATCTGACTATCTCAAGGGCTGCCTCAATCACAGAGCCCAGAGCAATGGGACAAATATTCAAAGCGAGTTTGCCAGTGGTAATGCGCGCGATATCTAGAAGATCCTCAATCATTTGGACTTGGGCTTTAGCACTGAGTTGGATCATGTCAATTGCATGATGGATTTGAGCGGGATCAAGGTTTTGTTTGTGGAGTAAATCAGACCATCCCAGAATACTGTGGAGGGGGTTGCGAAGTTCGTGGGATAGAGTAGATAAAAACTCATCCTTAGTTCGGTTAGATGCCTCTGCTTCCAAGCGGGCGGAGTGCTCTTTAGCCAATAACTGGGCGCGTTCTTCCTCAAACAACTTCTGCTGTGTAATGTCATGAACTGCCAGCAGAATCATCTGCTGATTTCCTGGTTGGGAAATTTTATAACCATTGAGCAAGATAGTCTTTTGCCCAATTTTTTCAAACTCACAGCCAAGCTCAAACCCTTCAAGTTGAGTGTTATGAGTGAGAATTTCTGCCAGGATAGATCGCAGTTGGGGAAGATTCCACTGACCGTTTCCTAGCTCAAAAATCAGTTGCTGTTCTGTCTGAGTGGGTGTTAGCTGAAACATTTGGTAAAAAGCCCGATTGCTTTTGAGCACTCGTAACTCAGCATTGAGAACGACTAAAGGCTCTGGCACAGTTTCCACCACAGCCTCAGCATAATCAAGGGCTGCTTGCAACTGCTGTGTACTGCGTTTGAGGGCATCTATATCCATCAACACCATCACCACGCCATCAATGTGATTTTCTGTAGTTCTGTAAGGTCGAATTCGCAGATTATACCAACGCCCTTGTTGGTCTTGCGTCTCCAGTTCTTTGACACTTAAGGTGTCAATCACCTCGATGAACAATGACTCTAAATTAGGAACGTCAATAGTGGAGCGGATATCGCTCAGTGGTCGTCCCACATCTGTGGGAATTAGATTCAGTAAACGCTGTGCTGTTGGCGTGAAACGCCGAATCCGTAAATCGTTAGTCAGTATGAGAATGGGAATATTGACACTACTGAGTAAATTCAACAGGTCATTATTGACCTTGTGTAATTCGAGATTGCGACTTTGCAGTTCCTGATTAGTTGTCTGTAATTCTTCGTTGGTTGCTTGTACCTCTTCTTTGGCTGTTTGCAACTCTTCATTAGTGCTTAGTAGTTCCTCATTGCTGGAGAGGATTTCTTCATTCGCGACTTTCAGGTGTTGAGTGGTAGCTTCATTCTCGTGACTAATCAATTGCAAATATTCTTGAGTTGCAGCAAGTTCTTGCTTGGTGGCTGCTAGTTCTTGTTGGAGTCGGAGTATTTCCTCGCTACCTACTTGTTCTACATTTCCAGGTGTGATGGTCACTTGTGGATTTGTTGGCGCAGCTACATCTTCAAATAAAACAACAAAGCAGCGAGTTTCCACTGCATCAGGCTGAAATGGAATCACCTCAATGCTGACTCTCCTGGACGGCTCGCTCCCTTCCATCTGGATCTGTTCCTTTCTGACAGGAACATTCTGCCTTTTTGCTTGATGAATCGCAGTACGCAACTCTTCGAGTAGTCCTTTTCGTGCCATTTTGAACAAATTAAAACTAGGAGCGCCAGGGGCGGGTCTCAGATAGGGACTGGTTTCCCCACGAAATTGCAGAATGTCCATATTGTCGTTAATCATCACGCCCACTGGGACATAACGATTCAAAAGAATCTGGTCAGCCTGTTTATTTAAGTCAGTAATATCCCAAGTTTTATGAGTTATGGACTGATCAGCAGCTATTTTCGCTACGGGATAGTTGCTGGTTACAAAGTTAAAGTTAAGTGGAGTGGGTATTAATTTTTTGGTATAAAGATTGTTTTTTCTGTCTGCTAAAGTAAATAGGTTGGAAAATTCTCCTGCACTTTCGGCGATACCTAACATCAAAAACCCAGTGGGCTTGAGGCTGTAATGGAAAATGGGCATCACCTGCTTTTGCAAAACAGATTCAAAGTAAATCAGGACATTACGACAACTAATGAGATCCAGATTGGAAAATGGCGGTTCGCTGATTAGGTTTTGTTTAGCAAAAACACAAAGTTCCCGAATCGGCTTACTGATTTGATAGCCGCTCTCTACTTGATTAAAGAAGCGTCTTAGCCGTTCTGGTGAGACATTAACTATTTGGCTTGATTTGTAGATACCTAAGCGGGCTTTTTCAATTGCTGTCTCATTAATGTCTGTCGCAAAAATTTGAATAGCAGGTTTGGGAAGCACATGCTCCAAAAATTCCATTAAAGAAATAGCAATTGAATAAACCTCCTCCCCGGTTGCACAGCCTGGTACCCAGATGCGAATCGGCTCATCAACTGAGTGCCTCTTGGCAATCTCCGGAAAGACTCGCTTTTTCAAAGCTTGATAAGCGTCTGGATCTCGGAAAAAACTGGTGACACTGATTAAGATTTCGTGGTAAAGTGCTTGCACTTCATCGGGATGATTTTGCAAATATTGCACGTAATCTTCTAGACTTTCCAAGTTATACAGCACCATCCGCCGAGCAATTCGTCGCTTTAAAGTCGTTTGCTTATAATGAGTAAAGTCAACACCAGTAGTAGTGAACAGCATTGCGAAGATTATCGACAAAGCAGTCTCACTTTTAGAGAGTGGCGCCACTGTTTGTGAAGAAATCGGACGGGTAACGTTGGGATGGCGAGCAATCCTTGCTAGTTCCTCAGCAATTTTTTGTGGTGGCAGAATAAAGTCCACATCACCTGTAGCAATAGCAGTATTGGGCATATCACTGAATTGTGCCGTTTCTTCACACTGAGCAAAGGTGATGCCGCCAGCCGCCTTAATTGCTTGTGAACCTTGTGCGCCGTCTCCATCACTCCCTGAGAGGACAATACTGATGGCTTTGCTTCCTCTTTGTGCTGCCAACGAAGCAAAAAAAGCATCAGCAGGCATATATTTCCCATGAATTTTCTCACGGGCCATGAGTTGCAGCACCCCTTGAGCCAGCGTCATCTTCGTGTTCGGCGGAATGACATATACCTGGTTCGGTTCTACAAACATCCCATTGTGCACTTCATGCACGGGCATCTGGGTTGTCTTCGCCAGAATCTCACTTAGCAGGCTTTTCTGATTTGGATCTAAGTGCTGAATCAGTACAAATGCCATTCCAGTGTCGATAGGTAAGTGATTCAGTAGCTCCTTAAATGCTTCTAATCCTCCCGCAGAAGCCGCTATTGCGACTATCGGAAATAATTCATTGCTTTGATCTTGCTGCTTCTGTGTCAATGGTTCAACAGCACTAGAATCCGATGGGAATGACTCAGAAGATTGCTTAGGGTTCATTGTGTTAACGAATACAATCCTAGAAAATTTAACTTTCTAGTGTATTCAATAGTTGTATCGCTAGTGTAGCAAAGTTTTTCTCCTCACTTACATCCCCAATGGTTTTAGTTCTATACAACTTTCAGAGGATGTACCAAAAGGATCTGCTTGAGCCTTAAGGCCTAGATCTAGCCAAGCTGACACCAGAGGCAAAGTAAGTCTAGAAGCATTGCTATATATGCTTTTCGGTTACCGATAGCTCTGAAACTTTTTTAACATATTCGCTTTCAATTGTAATATCGTCTTACATAGCCATTGCAAGCTTTGAAATATCTCTTTGCACTCACTAGAAAGCTTAATTAGCTGAAACTCTTATGTATCAAAACTTTTAAACGTAATACACTCACTTTTGACAAAAGCAAAAGCCGTC
>JAJPJF010000164.1 GCA_021324415.1 Nostocales cyanobacterium Centralia_MAG_434 | reverse complement strand
TCGGCTCGCCCCGAACTTAACGCCTGTGGACAAGTTGCAGCCGACTGCCTTGGTTGAAGCAGGAAATGTTTACCGATGTCAAATGATGTCTAGTAAATATGGAGCAGTACTTGCAGGGACTCGAGCGATGAAGTTTAAAAAGGCAGGCTACGATTCATGGCGTATTTATGGTTTAAAGCATTTCATCTTGTCGGCATAGTCGTTTGGTTTGCCGGTTTATTCTACCTAGTGCGTCTTTTCATTTATCATGTGGAAGCTAACCAAGAACCGGAACCAGCGCGCACAATCCTGAAAAATCAATATCAGATCATGGAAAAACGCCTTTACAACATCATCACAACTCCAGGGATGCTGGTGACTGTGGCAATGGCGATCGGTTTACTGACAACTGAACCGGAAGTTCTTAAACAGGGTTGGTTACACGTCAAATTATTGTTTGTCGTTCTGCTTCTTGGTTATCATCATTATTGCAGTCGTCTCATGAAGCAGTTGGCAGAAGATAAATGCGCTTGGAGTGGTCAGCAGTTGCGTGCTTTGAATGAAGCACCTACTGTCATGTTAGTTGTGATTGTCTTGCTTGCTGTTTTCAAGAACAGTCTACCAACTGATATTACGGCTTGGGTGATTGTCGCGATGATCATTACTATGGCCGCCACTATTCAACTCTATGCAAGGAAGCGTAGGCTAGATAAGGAAAAGCAGATAGCCCAAATGGCACAGGTTCCACAGCAGCAAACTTAGTTTTGTCACCAGAAAAAAAGCTCTCCTGTTTTTACCAAACAAGAGAGCTTCAGTGTGGTGTGAGGAGCAAACTAAACGTTTACTTTGTATAAGTGTAGCAAAAAAATTTGAATCTTTTGTGACGAGCATTTGACAATTATGCCGAAATGTGTGTCATAAACAAAGCTTGCCCTTCACCTAAAATTGATAAATTTTTCTTGTTTGGACTGATTTCGCATCATTTTTATGTCCTCCTTTCGAGCAGATTTGCCACCATAGCTAATAGCCTTTGTTCCATGTAGGGCTTGGTCATATAGACAGTAGCTCCTAATTGCAAAGCAAGCAAGCGATGTTTTTCGCTACTTTGAGACGACAAAATCAAGATAGGAATATCTGCTAAGCTAGGGTTCTGTTGACGGGATCTGAGAAATTCAAACTAATTCAATTGTTTTGGCACCCTTTAAATTATCAAAAAAATCTTAAATCCTGATAATTAAGTAGCGTCCATATAAGTATGAGCTTTTTCGCATCTAGTCTTAATAGATACAGTTTTTTATTATGTGTATTCATTAACGCATGTTAGCAAAATGGCATCGGTATACTCAAATTCCAAATCTGGATACTTGTTACATTATTCACTGCTAGGGTCTGAGCCGTGGAACTAATAGCAAAAGACTTTATTGTCCCAAAACCCCCAATGAGAGTATGAGCCAATTTACCTGTACTCAGATCCCAAATTTTAATTTCGCCATTAGTATTACCACTTGCCAGAGTTTGACAATCTGAACTAATGGAGACACATCTCGTCGTATTCAAATGCAACCTGAGAATGCTTACCAACTGATCGGTACTCAAATCCCAAATCTTGACTGCTCCATTTGAGTGGCTACTTATGAAAGTCTGACCATTTTGACTAATAGCTACAGAACTAATATGATCAGAACCATGGTTAGAATCATGATTCCAACCTAAGGTGCGTATTAGCTGACCTGTACTCAACTTCCAAATCTTGATGGTGTTATCAGAGTGACTACTTACCAGAGTCTGACCGTTTGGACTAAGGGCAAGAGAAGAAATGTAGTCATACTCACCATGCCAAGTTAAGGTGCGTATGAGATGGCCTGTACTCAACTTCCAAATTTTGATAGACGTATCACCACAACCACTTGCGAGAATTCGACTATCTGGACTAATAGCAACAGACCACACTGGTTGAGAATGTCCTACCAGTGTCTTGATTATCTTACCTGTACTCAATTTCCAAATTTTCATAGTTTTGTCAGAATGGCTACTTACCAGAGTTTGACCATTCGGACTAAGGGCAATAGAAATTAATGGAGAACTATACCCACTAAAGGTATGTATCAGCTGATCTTTACTTAACTGGTAAATCTTGCTAGCCTTATCCTCGTTGCTATGCACCACAGCTTGATTCTCTGGAGTGATGGCAACAAAATTCTCTTTTTGAACTTGCTTGATAGAGTGCTGACGGACATCAACTGGATGACCAATGGCGGTAGATTGCGGAGTCTCATGTTCCTTTAGCTTCGGTAGCAGAACAGTCTCAATCACCGATTTATCATAAAGGTGACTATGACTAATACTCATATCCTGTTTTGCTAAAACTCTATTTAATGGCAACCATGCTTGGTTATGAGAAGGAACTACAGGAGATCCAAAAGACAGTGAGATTGAAGGTCTACAGGAAATTAGATCTTGCAAAGCTTCTGTTGCTGACTGGTAACGCAGGCTGAAATGATCACGTACCATTTTGTCTATCACACTGGCAAAGGAATTGCCAACCTGTGTACCTTGTCGCCAGATAATTTCCCCTGTCTTGGGGTCTGTGTCGATGTCTTGTGGAATTCTTCGACCAGTCAGGGCTTGAATACCAATAATTCCCACTGCAAAAACATCACTACAGAGTTTCGGTTTCCCATTTGCTTGTTCATTCGGCATGTAACCTGGAGTACCAACTGCTACTGTAATACCTGTTTTACCTATAGTACTCAGATCAATCGCGCCAACTTCTTTAACTGCTCCAAAGTCAATGAGCACTATTTTTCCATCTCTTTGCCGTATGATATTTTGTGGCTTAATATCTCTGTGAATAATATTATCTTGATGGATAATTGCCAAGTTTTCCAAGATATCTTTTAACAGTTGAAAAACGATGTTCTCGTGCAGTGGCTTACCTGCAATGATTTCTGCTGTCAAATCATGCCCATCAATAAATTCCCGAACTAAATAAAATTCCCTGTTTTCCTCAAAGTGAGCAAAAAGTTTAGGAATCTGATGATTCTTTTTGCTTAACCGATACAAAACTTGAGCTTCCCGCTCAAACAAAATTTTTGCTATGGAAACAATTGTAGGATGGGTGTCCTTTGGTCTCAAATGTTTCACAACGCACTTAGGACATCCTGGTAAGTCTAGATCTATTGCTAGATAAGTATCACTAAAACCTCCGCTTCCCAATAGTTTGAGAAGTTTATAGCGCTTCCGGAGCGTTTTTCCAATTAGCAAGTCATAACTCATGTACAATATGCCGAGTATACTGTTTCAGTATCGATTTGATAGCCAGGGAAGGGGGAGTAAGAG
>JAJPJF010000266.1 GCA_021324415.1 Nostocales cyanobacterium Centralia_MAG_434 | reverse complement strand
GTCATTCTCTAAAATACTTGAAAATCATATTGGTGCTATCTGGTATTTTATTCATCATTATAATGCTAATTTACGAAGCTAAATCATTACTATGCATTACTACCAAAGTTTTATTTATTGATGCAAGGCACATTTACCGCAAGATTGACCGTGCTCATAGGGAGTTTACTCCAGAACAAATTGAATTTCTAGCAAATATTGTCAGGTTATACAGGGGTGAAGTAGTAGAGATAACCAATGGTAGTAAGGCAATGCTGGAAGAGAAATTTCCAGAGAGTCAATATATAGATGTAGCTGGGCTATGTAAAGTAGCAACACTTCAAGAAATAGAAGCTCAAGGATGGAGTCTTAATCCTGGGCGTTATGTGGGGGTTGCTGAAAGGGTAGTGGAAGATTTTGATTTTGCTGAAAAGTTAGAAGAATTGAATGAAGAATTGGAAGTATTGAATGTTGAAGCAAGGGAGTTAGAGGAGAAAATTGCTGAGAATGTGGCAGCGTTATTAGAGGGAATAGCTTTATGAATCAGTACCAAACTCTTACAGAAGTCTGTGAATTGATTGTAGATTGTGAACATAAAACTGCACCAATTCAGACAGTAGGATATCCCTCCATAAGAACTCCCAATATTGGTAGAGGCAGACTGATACTGGATAACGTCAATCGTGTTTCAGAAGAAACTTACAAAGCTTGGACAAAAAGAGCCATACCACAAGCTAAAGATTTAGTTTTAGCTCGTGAAGCTCCTGTTGGGAATGTTGCTATAATCCCACCCAATTTGAAAGTATGTCTTGGACAAAGAACAGTCCTTATTAGACCAGATAAAAAGAAAGTAGATCCTGACTATCTTTGCTATTTAATGCTTGGTAATGAAATTCAAGATAAACTTTTAAGCCTTTCAAATGGTGCTACTGTACATCATCTAAATTTGAAAGATATTCGTAATTTAGAATTGCCTGAATTGCCTCCTCTCTATACACAACGCAAAATAGCTTCAATCCTCTCAGCTTATGATGACCTAATTGAAAACAACACAAGGCGCATCAAAATACTAGAAGAGATGGCACAATCTCTCTACCATGAGTGGTTTGTCAAATTCAGATTCCCTGGTCATGAACAAGTGAAGATGGTTGAGTCAGAATTGGGACTGATTCCTGAAGGGTGGGATGTTAAAAAGCTTGAAGAACTTGGATTTCTTGGAAGAGGTAAATCTAAGCACCGCCCAAGAAATGACCCTTCTTTGTATGGAGGAGATTATCCGTTTATTCAAACTGCTGAAGTAAAAGCTGCATCTTTATTCATTACAGATTATAGTCAAACATATAACAATAAAGGTTTATCACAAAGTAAATTGTGGGAACCGGGGACATTACTGATTACTATCGCTGCGAATATTGCTGAAACAGCCATACTTACATTTTCAGCTTGCTTCCCCGATAGCATTATTGGGTTTATAGCAAAAAAAAGATATGTAAGTTCGGAGTTTATCAAATACTCAATTGAACATATAAAATTAAGAATGCAGAATGTCTCAAGAGGAACAACTCAAGACAATCTTAGTCTGGATAAAATCAGAATATTTGATTTTTTAGTGCCTGACGAAAGAATTATGCAACTTTTTATAGAAATAACTAAACCCTTATTCTCTCAGGTTAAAAACTTACTGCTGAAAAATTCTAATCTCTGCCAAACCCGCGACTTACTCCTCCCCAAACTCATTTCAGGAGAAATAGATGTAGAACACTTAGACATGAGTACAGAGGATGTAGCTGCCTAAACTAGCTGGTTAGCAGCATTATGCTGCATAGTAGATATGTAAATCAATACAAAGAGATTTCCTGTATATCTACATTATGCTACCTCCACATCCAGACTCAGAACCAGCCTTAGAGAATGCCACTATTGAATTATTCCCTCAACTACAATGGGAGACAGCAAACTGTTTTAGTGAGGAAGTTGGGGTAAAAAATAGCACTCTGGGCAGAGAGTCAAGGGATCAAGTAGTTTTAATACCCAAGTTGTTATCAGCTTTACAAAAATTAAATCATGACTTACCTGTAGAAGCTATCCAACTGGCTGTAGAGGAATTAACTAGTGACAGAAGTACCCTAAGTCTAGCCAATGCTAACGCCCACATCTACCATCTCCTTAAATATGGGGTGAAAGTCAGCTTTAAAAATGATTATGGTGAAGACCAAGAAGAGACAGTCAAAGTCATAGACTGGAACAATCCAGAAAATAATAATTTTTTTCTGGCTTCTCAGTTCTGGGTATCAGGAGAAATGTATACCAGAAGGGCTGATTTAGTAGGGTTTGTGAATGGTTTACCTCTAGTCTTCATTGAACTAAAAGCTCATCACAAACGCCTAGAGCTTGCTTATAAAAAAAATCTCACAGATTATAAGCAAACTATACCCCGACTATTTTGGTACAACGCCTTCATTATTCTTTCTAATGGTACTAAAAGCCGCATAGGTAGCTTAACTGCTAAATGGGAACATTTCTCTGAGTGGAAGAAAATTAATAGTGAAGGAGAGGAGGGCATTATTTCCTTAGACACTATTATTAGAGGCACTTGTGAGAAAAGTAGGCTACTGGATATAGTTGAAAATTTTATTTTCTTTTATACGGCTAAGGGTAGCTTAGTCAAGATTCTTGGTAAGAATCACCAATACTTAGGTGTTAACCAAGCAGTAGCAGCAGTTAAAAAAATTAAATTAAATCAGGGAAAATTGGGGGTATTCTGGCACACCCAAGGCAGTGGTAAAAGCTACTCTATGGTCTTCTTCTCTCAGAAAGTCCTACGTAAACTCTATGGAAACTGGACATTTCTCATTGTTACAGACAGAGAAGATCTGGATCAGCAAATCTATCAAAACTTTGCCTATGCTGGAGCAGTTACAGAACCAGAAGAGGAGGTTAGAGCCAGTAGCGGAGAACACTTAAAGACACTGTTGCAAGAAAATCATCGCTACATATTTACAATGATTCAAAAGTTCCGCACAGAGAAAGGAACAGCATACCCCAAACTCTCTGACAGATCAGACATTATTGTTATTGCAGATGAGGCTCACCGCAGTCAGTATGATATTTTTGCCTTTAACTTAAAAAAAGCTCTCCCTAACGCTGCATTTATTGGTTTTACTGGTACTCCTTTAATGGCAGGGGAAGAAGAAACCAAAAAAACTTTTGGAGACTATATCAGCATCTATAACTTCAGGCAATCAATAAATGATGGAGCAACAGTACCCCTTTACTATGAAAATAGGGTTCCAGAATTGCAGCTTACCAATGATGCACTCAATGAAGAAATGGAGAAAATTATTGAGTCAGCTACATTGGATGAGGAACAAGAGAAGAAATTAGAAAGACAATGTGCCAGAGAGTATCAGCTAATTACTAGAGATGACCGCTTAGAGAAAATTGCTAAAGATATTGTTAGTCACTTTATAGGGCGTGGCTATCAAGGTAAAGCAATGGCAGTTAGCATTGACCGTTTCACAACAGTGAAGATGTACAACAAGGTTCAGCATCACTGGCAACAGTACTTACAACAATTAAAAACCCAGCTTGCTCAAGCCAACTTAAGTGAATTTGAGTGTAAGCAATTATCAGTCCGCATTAGATATATGGAAGAGACTGATATGGCAGTAATTATTTCTCAGTCTCAAAATGAAGTAGAAGAATTTCAGAAGAAGGGACTTGACATCACTCCTCACCGTAAAAGGTTGGTTAGTGAGTCTCCTACATTAGATGAAAAATTTAAAGATGAATCTAATCCCCTACGGCTGGTATTTGTCTGTGCTATGTGGATGACTGGGTTTGATGTCCCTAGTTGTTCTACTATCTACCTAGACAAACCTATGAAGAACCATACTCTGATGCAAACCATAGCCAGAGCTAACCGTGTTTTCCAAAATAAAGTTAATGGATTAATTGTTGATTATATTGGTGTCTTCAGGGATTTACAAAAAGCACTTGCCATTTATGGTTCTGCTTCAGGGGGTGGTGTTAAGGAAGGAGATATTCCAGTCAAAGCTAAAGCAGGCTTAGTAGAACAACTAAGACAAGCAATTACAGAAACCACAGACTTCTGTACTCAACGAGGAATTAATTTTTCCCAGCTTGAATCACTAAAGGGTTTTACAAGAACTAAATTCTGGGCAGATGCAGTAGAAGCCATAGTTATTAATGATGAGTCCAAACGGACTTACCTTTCATTAGTAGGCAATGTTAATAAACTATATAAAGCTATTTTGCCTGATCCTGCTGCTAGTGAGTTTACTGTTATCCATGGCCACTTTGAGAGAATTAAAGAACAAATCCAGTCAGAAGTCCCAGATATAGACATTTCTGAGGTGGTAGAAGAGGTGGAAGAATTGCTGGATCAGTCCATTACTGCTGGAGAGTTTGTCATTCAAGAATCCCATAGTCAACTAATTGACCTAAGCCAGATAGATTTTGATGGATTAAAAGCTAAATTTGCTCGTGGTGAATATCAAAGGACTGAGACAGAAAAACTCAAAGCTAAAGTCAACACTAAACTCCAGCAGATGGTGAGCTTGAACAGAACTCGCCTTAATTACCTAGAGAAATTCCAGCAGATGATTGCAGAATATAATGCTGACTCTCGCAATGTGGAAATGTTCTTCAATGATCTAATTAATTTTGCTCAGGAATTGAATACTGAAAGTAAGAGAGCAGTATCACAGAATCTCACTGAGGAAGAGTTAGCAATCTTTGACCTACTAACTAAACCAGAAATAAATTTAACTAAGCAAGAGGAACAAGAGGTCAAGCAAGTTGCTAGGGAACTATTAGCAATTCTAAAGAAAGAAAAGCTAGTTCTAGACTGGCGTAAGAGACAACAAAGTAAGGCATCTGTTGAGGTGGCAATCAAAGATCAATTGGATAAGTTACCCCAGAGTTACTCTGCTGAATTGTATGAGCAAAAGTGCCAGGAAGTATATCAGCATATTTATGAGAAGTACTCAGGTCAAGATCGTAGTATCTATGATGTTAATGGGTAAAATGACAAACATAAATTATAAAAAGTAAGCTCAAGATGCCTACTTTTTGAGTGTTTGTTTTAGATAAATTAAAAGTGTGCAACGAGGTCTAAAGTTCCTGTAAGCATACTCTACACTGCTTATAGCAAAATGACATTTATTTGGCTCTTCAGTACTTATTATGCAAATTTATTGATTTACCAAGCTTTAAGCCCTTCTCAATCAAGGCTTTCAGAGTTTTTGTTAATCAAATTTACAATTAAAATCGCTTGTAAGCCTTACTAGTAGGGAGCCTTAGCCAGATTCATTGCAAATTCGCATAGTATGTACTGAAGAACCAATCCGGTTCTTTCGGTAGTTTTATGGTAATTATTTAAATTTGGTAAATTTTAACAACTATAATTTAGTAATATTAATGCCTACAATATATATTGTATAAGCATTTAAGAAATATCAAGCATACTTAAATAACCCCAGAATTGTAATCTGTATTATAATATTATCAAGTTTTAGGCGAAAGCTATGAAGTTTCCTGTAGAGCAAATCTTGAATCTTCCCGATATGAAAGTATTAGATTTTCAAGAAATTGAAGGGGGAGAAATAATTATAACAATAGAAAAAGGTGTGAATTATTCGACTTGTCCATCCTGTGGAAAAAATACTCATAGCATACATCAAAATCACTGGCGGATGATTCATGATTTACCTTGGAGCAAAAAACCAGTTTTATTAAAAATAAATCGTCGCCAATTCAAATGCCATAAGTGTAAAAAAGTTTTTAGTGAAGAACTAGATTTTGTAGATAAAAGCAAAGGATATACTAAAAGATTAGCAACAGACATAGTTCAACAAGTATTAAATAGTAACATCCGTAGTGTTGCTGAAAGAAATGGCTTAAGTGATGAAGAAGTAGAATCAATGTTAAAAAAGCAAGTAGCGCAAATATTAAACATAAACTTAAGTCAGGTGAAAAAGTTAGGTATAGATGAAATAGCTTTAGTTAAAGGACAAGGGAACTACTTAGCAGTATTAGTGG
>JAJPJF010000117.1 GCA_021324415.1 Nostocales cyanobacterium Centralia_MAG_434 | reverse complement strand
CTACTACGCCACGCAAATTTTGACAGGTGGAACTGATGCAGGAACACACAAAGAAGGGGACGTGAAAAATGATGTACCTGTCATAATCTCTGTGGTGGACTACTACTATTTCACAGGGGCTTGCTGTTCCTGTTATTTTCAGAGAGGCGATCACTAGAACATCTTCAACTTTACAGAGCACTGGATAAAGTCTTTACAAATTTTTACATAATTATGTTTTAGTTTATCTAATTTTGATAGCTATAAAGTTAGGGGTCTTGACTTTTTTTACCATCTTGATATTGTGAGAATGATTATCTTTATACTCTGTCAATAGTTCAACCAAATATTCTTGGTGCGATAAACCTTAGCTAGATGCATTGCTTTCCTACAATGCACTAATAGAACACGGATTTGTTCCGTACTGAAATAATTACTTCTAGGAGATTCTGAAAAAGGTGAATTGATCTTATGTAGCATCTTTAGCTTTGATTGTTTGTCACTTAATGGTTAGTTCTGTAATTACGTGATCATACACAGAATCAAAATATAAATAATACTTTTGTGTTACTGTTGCACGCTATTGAGAGCGTTTTTATTTCATCAAAATTGTGGTGTGGAGGAAAACTTTGAAATTAAAACAGTTTGTTTATCTGGGGATTATAGGATTTGTTTGGCTGCTAGGCACTCAGCCTGTAAAAGCACAGAGAGAAGAGAAGTTGACTGAAGTGAGTGCGATCGCCCGTATTAGCCCTGATGGGTTCGGAACAAACCAGTCTCCCGTCGATTTTGGGGACGAACCAGCCCTTCTAAAACAAATGTTGGGTAGCGGCATGATTACACCGGATAAGGTCAAGGGAGAGGCAACAAAGGCAGAAGTCCTCATTACAAATATTCCTCAATTGAGTGATATACCACGTCCCCACACGAGTGTCAAAGACTTGTTAGCACAGGAACAACAGAACAATGAAGTCCAGCAAGTGACAGGGGTGCGCTTGAACCAAACAAAGAGTGGTTTTGAAGTCATCTTAGAAACTCGGACATCTGACAAACTGCAAACCAAAATAACAAGAGAGGGGAATAACTTTATTGCAGACATTCCCAATGCTCAACTGCGCTTAACTGGTAGTAATCTCTTCCGCGCTGACAACCCAGCTAGTGATATTACTACGTTAACAGTGACTAATCAAGATACAAATAGTATCCGTTTAACAGTGACGGGTAAAGCGGGTATACCAAAAGTTGAGTTATTTGACAGTAATGAAGGTTTAGTTTTCGGCGTCATAACCGCTGTAGCTTCCACACAGCAACAGCAGCAACCACAAACACCACAAACGCAAAAGCCCAGTGGTGGAACACCATCAGCTAAACCATCGACTCAAGGGAATGAACCTATTGAACTACTGGTAACAGGCAAGCAAGAAGATAGTTACAGCGTACCTGATGCTACTACCGCGACAAAAATACCTGTGCCGATCCTCGAGGTTCCACAGTCAATTCAGGCGATTCCGCGTCAAATCATCGAGGATCGACAAGTGGTACGTATAGATCAGACTTCAGAGAATGTTAGTGGTGTTCAGAGAATAACAGGAGGACAAGGCGGCATATCCTCAGCAGGGTTTCGGATTCGTGGTTTTAGCTCAGGTTATGAAAACTTCCGTAACGGATTTCGGGATTATGGTTTCTATAGTCCTCGCGATATCGCAAATGTTGAACGAATTGAGTTTCTCAAAGGTCCAGGGTCAGTTCTGTATGGAAGTACAGCCATTGCGGGTGGACTTGTTAACACAGTGACGAAAAAGCCACTCGACACGCCTTACTACAATGCAAACATGACCTTTGGGAACTACGACTTTTACCGTCCTACGATTGATATTAGTGGACCTCTGGTAGCTGATCGCTCGCTCCTTTACCGCCTCAATTTAGCCTATGAAAATGCAAGTAGTTTCCGTGATTTCAATAAAGATGAGAGTTTCTTTCTTGCACCAGCACTAACCTGGAAAATTAATCCGCGTACCAACTTCACCATCGAACTCGAACATCAAGACTACAACTATACTTTTGATCGTGGCTTGCCGTTAGTACCTCAATCTCTTCAGCTTCCCATCAATCGATTCTTAGGAGAACCATCTCGGAGTGATAGTAACGCTCACTCAACTTCAATCACCTATAATTTTGATCACCAATTCAGTGAAAAATGGAAATTTAGGCAAGGATTTAATGCGGTTTTAGATCATGGAAGATTTCAGCTATTCGACTTTCTGTCGCTAGCAGCCGATGGTCAGACACTTAATCGGCGAGCCGCACTGTCACCTAATGATAATCAGGAAAATTATTCACTACAAAATGAAGTCTTTGGCGAATTTAAAACTGGACCCTTACGTCACAATATTTTGGTTGGGCTGGAGCTATCTCGATTCAGTCTTAACTTCTCCTTTTTCAGAGCGCCTCTCGCTTCAATTAATATTTTCGAGCCCCGATATGGTGTACAACCTGGAGTTTTTACACTTCAGGTTAGTCAGGGACAAGGCGTAGACAATCTTGGAGCTTATTTGCAGGATCAAATTGAGATTTTGCCTAATCTCAAACTTCTAGCTGGTGGACGCTTTGACTCCAGTGACAGCTTCTATAAAGATCGCCTGCTTAGCAAAACGATTAACGACCAATCAGTGACTCACTTCTCACCACGAGTCGCAATTGTCTATCAACCCAGCAAGACCACATCGCTCTATTTCAATTGGTCAAACTCTTTCAATCCTGTGTTCACAAGTACAAGCCGAACTGGTGAACAATTCAAACCGGAAACTGGCGAACAATTTGAAGTTGGGATCAAGCAGAGTTTTTTGAATGATCGGCTCTTAGGAACTTTAGCCTTCTATGACATCACTCGGCAAAACGTACTAACTCAAGACCCGGCTGATCGCAATTTCAGCATCCAGACGGGCGAGCAAGAAAGCCGTGGTATCGACTTAGACATTGCGGGTCAACTGTTACCAGGTTGGAAGCTCATTGCTGCCTACTCTCTCATAGATGCTTCTGTTATAAAAGACAATAGAATCCCTGTTGGTAACAGATTGGTTGGCGTACCAGAAAATAGCGCTAGTCTATGGACAACCTATGAAATTCAGAGCGGTAACTTAAGGGGTCTAGGGTTTGGAGCAGGGGTCGTCTTCGCTGGAAAACGTGAAGTACAACTGCCGAATACCTTCAAACTCCCTTCTTACTTCAGGACTGATGCTGCTATCTTCTATCAGCACAGCAATTACAGAATTTCTCTGAACATCAACAATCTCTTTGATATTAAGTACTATGAAGTAGGAACTTATATAAATCCTGGAGCGCCGTTAACGGTATTAGGGAAGGTGTCCGTGAACTTCTAATACGGAAGTCGGTTAGAAATTACTAATTTCTAGATCTGTTGCCAATGATTTTAGTGTTTTATTAGCAGGGTTAATTATGCTAGATTTTGAAGTTTTTCAGACAGGAATAATTCAGGAGATTCCCTATCGATGGCTCTGGTTCAACAATCTGATACCAGATGAGGAAAAATTGGCATTGATAAATACCTATCCTCAAGAGCGGTTTCGTGAAGAAAAGGGGAATTATTTTTGGAGAGCTATCACTTCCAGAGGTGAAGTCACTCCTGAGACACAGGACTTTAGCAGCGTTTGGCATAGGCTAATTGAAGACTTATGGACTCCCGCTTATCGATGTACTTTAGAAAAGCTGACTGGCTTAGACCTAAAGGATCATTTCATGACGATTGGTTTTGCTAAGCATATGCCGGGCTTTCAGGGTGAACCTCACACGGATAAGCCCTATAAATCCCTGACTCATCTTTTCTATTTCAATAAAGAATGGCTCCCTCAGTGGGGAGGATGTCTGAGAATTCTCAGAGACAACCAAGTAGAGTCAACCTTCCAGGATATTCCACCACTGCTTGGCAACTCAGTGGTCTTGGTGCGCTCAGATCAGTCCTGGCATACGGTAACTCCTATTTCCCCAGACGTTGCCCAGCCACGATTGACCCTGCAGATTGCATTTTGGGAACCAGAGCAGGAAAGGGCGCTACTGAATCACGGAATGATTAGGGATACCTGCGATCTTGCACCATTCTCAACAAGGCGAGAGAAACCGGGTTTATAAACGATAAATTTAGGGTTTCAGCTTTACAGATTCGCAATAAACCCGGTTTCTGCCGGTAGTGCAAGATGTGAGATACCAAACTTTGAAACTGAAGCTTTATATTAAAGGGAGGCAAGCCCATCTATGGGCAGAGTGTTTGCTAAGGATAACGAAGGTGTCTTGCCTATTTTGAGCTATTTGACCCATATACTAATCACCGGACTACTACTGATTGCACTTGCGGCTTGTAGAAGCCAATCTACAGCATCGCGCACTGATTTACAATCCAAATCCACTGCTGCCCCTACCTATACCCCCGTAACTATCAACAATTGTGGAGTGACTCAGACCTATCAAAAACCTCCTGAACGTGCGGTAACTCTATCACAAGCTGCCACTGAGGTCATGCTGGCTTTAGGCTTGGACAAGCGCATGGTGGGCACTGCGTTCCAAGAAAACGAAATTTTACCTGAGTATCGGACGACTTACGCGCAGATTCCCGTACTTGCCAAGAGTTACCCCTCGCAAGAAGTTCTACTGAGTGTTGAACCAGACTTTATTTATGGAACATACCTTGGTGCTTTTGATAAAAAGATCGCTGGCTCCCGTCAAGAATTACTAAACGTAGGTATCCACTCCTATCTATCGCTCACGCACTGCGAACAGGAACAATTCAGACCCCAGGTCGCTACGGTGGAAGATGTCTACAGCGAAATTCGCGATCTTGGGCGCATTTTTGGAGTAGAAGACCGGGCGCAGAAGTTAGTTGCTTCTTTGAAGGAACAGCTCAAACAGACGCACTTAAAATTGGGGAAAGTGGACGCCCCTAAGCGGATCTTCTGGTATAACAGTGGTGGAAATCCTCCTGTAACAGCAACTTGCTGTGGTATTCCTAATGAGATGATCAAGCTAGCAGGTGGTCATAACATCTTCCAGGATCTGAAAGGCAGACGCTCATTCGGCACGGTCAATTGGGAAGATGTCGTCGTTCGTAATCCAGATGTGATTGTCCTGATTGAAGCTGATTGGTCCTCAGCGCAACAGAAGCGCAAGCTTCTTGAAACCAACCCTGCTTACTCAAAGCTTACTGCTGTGCAAAAAGAGCGGTTCATTATTCTAGACTCTAGCTACACTATGCCAGGGATCAGAAATGTGGCGGGAGTTAGACAACTGGCACAAGCGTTGTACCCAGATAGGTTTAAGCAATGAGCCAGCATCACCTTGCTTCTAGTAAGCCTATTTCTAAATCTGCAAAGCAAGTTCGCTACCAGTTACTGATTGTCTGCCTGCTTGTCACACTGTTAATCTCGATCACGCTGGCGGTCATGATTGGTCCTGTGCCTATTCCGCCTCTGCAAGTTTGGCAAATTGCCCTGTCTCAGGTTTTACCAGGGTTTACCGGAAACTGGTCGCCTGCACAAGTTCAGATTGTCTGGTTTATCCGGTTTCCACGAGTGCTACTGGCTGTCTTAGTTGGTGCAGGTCTTTCTGTGGTTGGTGTAACCATGCAGGCTTTGGTACGCAATCCTCTTGCTGATCCCTATATTCTGGGTGTGTCTTCTGGTGCATCCGTTGGTGCTGTTTGTGTTATTTTATTCGGTATATTCTCATCACTAGAAATTTATGCCATTTCTTTTGGGGCATTGATTGGGGCATTAGTATCATCTGTGATTGTGTTCTTTCTGGCACAACGTCAAGGTCGTATCTCTGCAACTCGGTTAATCTTGGCTGGAGTGGCAATGTCTTATTTGTTTTCTGCAATGACCAGCTTCTTAACACTTAAAGCTGGGACAGGAGATGGGGTACGACGTGTTTTATTTTGGTTACTGGGGGGACTCTCAGGAGCAAAGTGGACTGACCTAACCTTACCACTAGTTGCTTTGGTGTTTGGGCTAGGCTATCTGGGACTTCAGGCGCGATCGCTTAACGCTTTACTTATGGGTGAAGAAACTGCAACGGTTTTGGGAACAAATACTGACGGCTTTCGCAAACAGTTATTCCTAGTTACATCACTATTAACTGGTGTGATTGTTGCTGTTGCTGGTGCGATCGGCTTTGTAGGACTGATGATACCACACAGTGTCCGTTTCCTTGTTGGTTCAGACCATCGTCGAGTGTTGCCTACAAGTTTGTTGCTGGGTGGAATTTTCCTGATCTGGGCGGATGTCCTCTCCCGTATCCTTGTGGCTCCAGAAGAATTACCAGTCGGTATTATTACTGCTATGTTTGGTGCCCCTTTTTTTATCTGGTTGATGCAGCGTAATGGAGGTGGCGTGAATGGGGGTAAGTAATGAAACTGCAAGTTGAGCAAGTTTGTTGGAGTATCAATGGTACACAAATTCTCCGCAAAGTGACTTTAGAAGCAGTTGCAGGTGAATTTGTGGGGCTGATAGGTCCCAATGGCAGTGGCAAATCTAGCTTACTCCGCTGCATTTACCGCATCCTTGAACCAAATGCTGGATTTATTACCCTCAATGGCGAGGATGTCTGGAAGTTGAGTGTGCGTCAGATGGCGAAACGCAGCGGAGTTGTCTTACAGGAGAGTCCAACGGAGTTTGATTTTACTGTTTTTGAAATGGTGTTGATGGGTCGCGCACCCCATCAAGGGATGTTTGACAACGAAACCAAGCAAGACTATCAGATTGTACAAGAAGCTCTATCACGGGTAGGCTTAGAAGACTTGGCTGAACGTCATTTTCTTTCCTTATCAGGAGGCGAAAAGCAGCGGGTGATAATGGCAAGGGCTATAGCCCAGCAAGCACAGTTTCTCATTTTGGATGAACCTACAAACCATTTGGATATTCGCTACCAACTGGAGATTCTGCAATTGGTTAAGGAGTGGGGAATCACTAGCATTGCAGCATTGCATGATTTGAATCTTGCTGCTGCTTACTGCGATCGCCTTTATGTCTTGCAATCAGGAGAGATAGTAGCATCTGGCACTCCCCAAGAAGTGTTCTCTCCTGAGCTTATTCGCACTGTTTATGGCGTTGAAGCAGATGTGCAAGTCCACCCAAAAACTGGAAAACTCTATATTGTTTTCTTTCCAGCAGGTACTGCTAGATAATATGGCTAGGTTTGACGAGCCGCTTCCTCCATTTTCTTGCGTAAACTGAGTGGTCTCATATCAGTCCATACTTCCTTAATATATTCCAGACACTCCGACTTCAAACCACTTTTGCCTACATCCTTCCAGCCGAGTGGGTTTTCTTTGTCTGCTAACCAGATAGAATACTGTTCTTCGTGATTTACAACCACTTTGTAAGTTCTAGTATCTTCTTTATCATCCCAATTCATGGTTTGTCTTTCCTACTCAGTTGTTATTTTTGAATTTACAGAACTTGGTCAATTGAGAGCTTCAACCCCCGATAGGTTCTAGATGTCCTAGACCAACGAGAGTTTCAAGGTCAATATCTGCAACGCAACGAACATCGACATAATTCAGAGTCAGGTTTCCCACAAGATGAATTCTCCCTGCTGAGCGAATGAAGTCAGCTTCATTTAAATTGGAGGCATTCGGATCAAGCCGAACCCCCAGATCAGTACCTCCCTTTGTTTGAGTGAACTTGATATGGACATACCCACTGTCAATACTTTCTTTTAGAGCGGCAGCCGTTTTTTGAGGTCGTAAGCTGACCTCCACAGGATGTTCTCCTTGTGACAACCGCTGTACTAGTTCGTTCATGAATATTTCTCCTTGCCATGATTATTTTCAGCTTGTCTTGAGTCCATTTACTGCGACTCAATACTGTCTTGTGCATCTGAAGTTTTCACCGTTACAGTCTTGTCAGCGGGGATCTCAAATCCTAAAGTCTGCTCACAGAACTTTTTCCACTCAGAGGTCACCTGATCAAAAATGATATTTTGATCCAGAAAGATGCCATCCGTGACCTTATAGGTTTCTTGCAAATACAAAAACTCATCATCCGTCAGTTCTCGAGCTACCTCGAGCGCCTGACCATCTACCTCTTTTTTATCTTTCCTAACGTTTTCCAGACGTTCAGTCCATTGGCTAAATTCACGAAACTTTTTTAGGGGATAGGCTTTACAATATTTTCCCATAGTTGGCATGTCATTTTTCTCCTTTGTGTATGTCCAAGTCCAATCTCTTCAAATACCATCACAACAATCGATAATCAACAGCCGTAACGCCTCGACAAAACCCTGAGCTAGACTTTCAACAGTGACCCGGCGATGAATTGCCTTACTGTAGATCCAATTCAGTTTCAGCTGATTTCCAGCAATAATCCCAGTGATACTGAGCAGATGGCTTCGGTGTCCACGTAGACTGCGGGGGCTGGGTTCGTTAGACCCTTGAGCTAACCCAAACAATGACAATTCAGTGATCATTTGATCAAATTGACCCAGGTAGTTAAATTTAATTTCAGCCTGAGGCTGGGTTTGCAGTTGTAGAGTCTTGTTTGCTTTGTCACTTCTGAGGTAGCGCAGCACGCCATAACCGATCCCTCGATTCGGGATGCTACGCATTTGGTCTTTGATAGCTTTCAATGCCTCTTTTGGGCTGGAAGCCTCCCGCTGGTTTAGCAGGACTGGGAAGATAGTGCTAAACCAGCCAACTGTACGGGATAAGTTCACATCATTGAAAATTTCTTCCCGCCCATGACCTTCTAGATCAACAAGGAGTGAAGGCACTCTTGTCCACTGTGCAAAAGTTTGTACTAGTGCAGTAAGCAACACATCGTTAATTTGGGTTTGATGGATTTTTGGTATCTTCTGTACTAGAGCTTGGGTTTCTTCCATACTAAATTCTACAGATACAGTCCTAGCTTCAGCCTCTGTGTTGTCACCTCCCGGATAGTCTATTGGTAAGTGTGTATAAGGTTTGTGAGGATCAGCCAGCAGCCAATAATTCATTTCTTGCTGCAATTGTGGTGATTGAGCATATTCCCTCAGTTGTTCAGCCCATTGCTTGAATGAGGTTGTTTTAGGGAGTAACTGAATTGTTTCACCTCGACTGAGTTGTTGGTAAACTGTGTGGAAATCTTCCAACAAGATTCGCCAGGAAACGCCATCAACGGCTAGGTGATGGATGGCAATTAGCAGGCGGCTTGGCTGTTGATTACCTAGATCAAAAAGAGCAACCCTCATTAAGGGTCCTTCTGCCAGGTTTAGGCTGGCTTGTAGTTCGGCAATGGCTATTTCAATGGTAGATTGTTGCTTAAGTTCTGATAGTGCTGACAAATCCAGTTGTGTAAATGGTACTTCCTGGTTGATGTCAGTGTTAATCTGCTGCCAACCAGTTTCTTCTTTGACAAAACGCAGGCGCAAAGTATCATGGTGTTCAAGTAAGTACTGTACTGTCTGTACCAACAGTGCTGGGTTGAGTGCTTGACGCGCCTCCAGCAGAACTGACTGATTCCAATGGTGTGGGTCAGGGAGATTCTGTGCAAAGAACCAGTGCTGAATGGGTGTGAGAGGTATCAGTCCTACTACCAACTCTTGTTCTAGCTGGATGACTCGGGTTTTACCAGCCACGGCTGCCAGTTTGGCAATAGTCTGATGCTCAAAAAGCTGCCTAGGGGTGAGCAGCAGACCTGCACGGTTGGCTCTACCGATGATCTGAATACTGAGAATAGAGTCTCCACCTAATTCAAAGAAATTATCATGGATACTAACCTGCTTAAGTCTGAGAAACTGGGTCCAAATGTCGGCTAATACTGTCTCCTCTGGGGTTCGAGGTGCGACAAAAGTTGCTTTTGATTCGGGTCTAGCGTGGTCAGGTGCTGGTAAGGAGTGGCGATCCACCTTCCCATTGAATGTTAGGGGCAGAGTTTTCATTAGCACAAAAGCAGACGGCACCATGTGATCGGGCAATCTCTCGCGCAGAAAGCGCCGTAGATCACTCATTGTCGGAGTTTGTTCCCAGTTAGAAACTATGTATGCAACTAAGCACTTATGATCTGGTTCATCCTCTCGAGCCAAGACTACAGTCGCCCGAATGGCAGGGTGTTTGGCTAGTGCTGCTTCAATCTCCCCTAGCTCAACACGAAAGCCGTGAATTTTGACTTGATTATCAATCCGCCCCAGAAACTCAATGTTTCCATCGGATAGGTAACGAGCTAAGTCTCCAGTCTTGTACAACCGTTCTCCTGGTAGATTGCTGAAAGGGTTTGGAATGAAGTTTAATGCTGTTGACTCGGGGCGATTCAGGTAACCTCGGCTTAGCCCTGCACCACCGATGTAGAGTTCACCAGATACATTGAAGGGAACTGGTTGTAAATTTGGGTCTAGCAAATAGATTTGTGTGTTAGCAATTGGACGACCAATCGGGATCGTTTGTGAACTCTGATCTATTTGTCCAATCTTAATTGGATAAATCAGAGCGCCTACGGTGGCTTCTGTTGGTCCATAATGGTTGAAAATCTGGCAGTCTGAGGTCTGCTCCACGATCTGCGAAATCAGACTCCGACTGAGAGCCTCGCCACCCAAGACTAACCGCTGACGGGGCAAGATTTTCTTTGGCTCAGAGGACACCAGTAGGGCGGCAATGTGGGAAGGAACGATTTTGAGGCAGTCAATGGGGTGGTGATGAAAATAATCTGCTAGGGCTTCCGGGTTAGAAGATCTTTCTTGGGAAATTATATGGAGACATCCACCAATGCACAGGGAGGGAAAGATAACAGTGTTACCTAGATCTGCTGCGAAAGTGGAAACAGTAGCAAAGCTGGCAAAGGCAGGTAGATTTAGCGTTTCTTGGATACTGTATACGTAGTTGAGGATCTGCCGATGTTCAACCGCGACGCCTTTGGGCTTGCCTGTAGATCCAGATGTATAGATTATGTATGCTAAATTTTGAGTTACTACTGTGCTGGTGGGGTTAGTGTTACACTCTTGGGCAATGGCTTGCCAGTCAGTATCTAAGCATATTATTCTTACCTGATTGTTTGGTAGCTTATCAAGCAAGTGGTGCTGTGTCAAGAGGACTGACGGCTGAGCATCCTGCAACATGAAAGCTAGGCGTTCTGTTGGTAAGCCGGGGTCTAGCGGTACGTATGCTCCACCAGCTTTGAGAATCCCTAGTAGTGCTACTAGCAGATCTAGCGTCAGCGTTGCAGATCCGGAGGCGCTTCGCTCTATGCATATAGCCACCACTGTTTCGGGTTTAGTGCCTAGACGCTGTAGGTGATGAGCGAGTTGATTGGCTCGGGCATTAAGATCAGCATAAGTTAGTTGCTGGTCTTCAAACACAAGGGCAATGTTATTTGGTATTTGTTTTGCCTGTTGCTCAAACAGGTGATGGATACACTTGCCCTGTGGGTAGTTGGTCTGTGTTTTGTTAAGTTCCCATAGCAGTTGTTGACGTTGGCGATCGCTAAGAATTTCTAATTTGCCGATCGCCGTCTCTGGATTGTCAGCAACACTTCTTACCAGGGTCTGAAATTGTTCGGTTAGGCACTGAATACTTTCTGTAGTGATCAAATCAGTGTCATAATGGAACTCTGCAGTGATGGAGTTTTCTCGACTCACACAGGTAAGCTTCACCTTAAATGGCTCAAAGTAAAGGTACTGCCGATGAAGTGAAAATGAAACTTCATCAGTGCAATACTTGTTAGGCCACTCCTCAAACTCGAAACCAATTGGAAAATCTATAGTCTCACCAACTAACTCTGTATCTTCCCATACAAAATATTCTTGCCATTTGTGGATGTCATGCAAAATTTGGTCAATCTGCCACAAAATTTCCCTGAATTTAAAGTCCCCCTGAAAAGAGCAGCGGACAGGTAGCCATTTGGCAAATAGCCCTAAAGCAAAATGCAGTTCTTGATATTTTCTACAACTGTAAACAGTACCCACGACAATATCTGATTGTCCTATAAGCCGCCACAACAGTATTTGCCAGCAAGCAAGCAAGAATGTGGCAATCGTGGTGCTGCTACGTTGGGCGAGCGCGCCAATCGCTGCAACTAGATGAGGACCAATTTCCTGAGCATAAACGTCAGGGTTAAATCTTGTTGACTTAGTAGGTTTTTCTTCAAAGGGAAGAGTCAGTATCGGGACTGAGCAAGAGGGTTGCTTACGCCAGTATGCTTTTCCCGTCTCTGAATCCTCGCTCTCTAAAAGTTCATTCTGCCATTCCGAAAATTGAATATATTGTACTGGTTCATCTAGTAATTCTTCCCCTTTTAAGCAGGCAGAATAAGCATGATAAATTTCTTTAATGAGATTTTTAAGTGTCCAGCTATCGGCACATAGAGATGGTAGGCTAATTAGCAAAACATGTTGCTTATCTGATAGAGTAATGAGAACTGAACGCAGGAGGGGACTTTCCTGAAAGTTGAAAAAAAGGTGCTTTTCTTCCTGAAACAGTTCATCAATCCTAGCTTTGTGTTCCCTGAAGTCCAAATGACTTAAATCAATGGTTCGCCATGACTGTTTGCTAGTGTCAGCGATCGCTTGAATAGGAATTTTCAGCCCAGGTCGTCTATGAAAAGTTGTCCGAAGAATTTCGTTTCGATTAACAACTTTCTGTAAAGCCTCTTTTAAAAATTCTGCTCTGATCTGACCTTCAATCAGAATGGAACACTGAGCACGATAAACAGAACTATCTTGTTGTTGTAACCAAAGACGCTGTTGTTGTGGGGAGAGCCGAAAACCCTCAATAGTCTCATCCAGCATATGTCTCCTCACAAATCATTTCACCCATTGCCACCAAAATATTGCGGGAACCAACATAGGGGTTGCGCCCGTGTGCGGTTAGCATATTATCTAACATGAGGACATCACCTTGCTGCCAAGGAAAACTGATTGTAGCTACTTGATAAACTTCACGAATCTCTTCTATCACCGAGTTCTCAATAGGTGAACCATCCCCGTAGTAAACATTACGAGGCAAATTCTCCTCTCCAAAAGTTGACAATAAAGTGTTCTGAACAACTGAGTCTAAGCATGACACATGATGTAACTGTAGCTGGTTAAAAAACACTTGCTCTCCTGTCATTGGATGCTTAGCTATTGCTGGTCGAATCTTGCGAGTTTTTAATCCATTGTTTTCCTTCCACTCGAAATCGATCCCAGCTTGACGGCAATAGTCCTCAACTACAGCTTTGTTTGTGGTGCCAAAAAACTTTTGCCAACTTACGTCTAGACCTGTTGTATAATTACGGACATACATAAGTTGCTTTTTCTCAAATTGTTCTTTAAGTTTTGGATCAAGGATTTGGTAAACTTGACGGCAGTCTACAATTGGTGTTTCACCACCCTGGTTGGCTGGTTGCACACAGAAAAACCAGATTTTTAACGGCCAATAGTGTAAGTGAGAACTTTCGTTATGAAACAAGATGGCTTTGTCTGGTGGGTATGGTGTAGATCTGTAGACTTTGCCACTGACTTCAACACGTGGTAGGTCGCCATACTCACAGAACAACTCTGGACAAATGGCTTGAGCGAGCTTTTCAAATGCAGACACAGAATTGAGATTGAAGCCTCGGAAGAGAATAGCACCATGCTTGAGTAACTCAGTATCTATAAATTCCCGATGGCTTAAAGCCCAGTCAATCAAATCGAAACCCTTGACCTTAGGTTGCATGAGTCGTGGAAGAGTCTGCCCATGCTGTAGATTATTTACCTCGATCAATTCGCCTTGGGGTAAACGTACTGCTTTTGGTTTAATCTTCTTAAACTGTTTGAACTTATTCTCTTCCTGTTTTGCCTCTTCCATCACCTGTTTTTTCTTTTCCGCTTCAGTAAGCATTTCTAGAGCGTTAATCCGTGCCTCAGGCTGTGCTGTGACACTAACTAACAGTCTTTGAAAATGTTCTGACATCTGTGCAATCGTAGTAGCTTTGAAAAGATCGGCGTTGTATTGCCATGTCCCTAAAAGTTCATGTTCTGTTTCAGTGATGAACAGTGCTATGTCGAACTTTGAGGTTGTGTTGTCGATAGGTAGTGGACTCAAGTTTAAGCCCGAAAGAGTTAGGGTGGGCATCATTGGTAAATTGTTCATGACGAGTAACACTCGACACAGAGGTGTCTGGCCTCCGCGTCGTTCTGGTCGCAGTGCCCCAACTAGCTTTTCAAAAGGCAGATCTTGGTGCGCATAAGCCCCCAAAGTTACCTCGCGTACCCGCCTAAGCAGATCCTGAAAGCTTGGATTGCCGGACAAGTCGGTGCGCAAAATGAGGAGGTTGACAAAGAAACCGATTAATTTATCGATCTCTGCTTTGTTACGATTTGCAATATCTGTTCCAATAGCAATATCCTCTTGCTTTGTATGGCGATGCAGTAGAGTCTGAAAGGTAGCCAGTAAAGTCATGAATAGGGTAACCCCTTCTTGACGACTGAGTCTCTTCAATGTATTAGTCAAATCACGGGATACTGAGAATGATTGAGTTGCACCTCGAAAGGTATGGACTATAGGTTGAGAATAGTCTACGGGCAACTGCAGTACAGAGAGATCAGCCAGCTGCTGCTGCCAATAAGTCAGCTGAGTCTCTAAGATCTCCCCCTGTAGCCATTGCCGCTGCCAGACTGCAAAGTCTACGTACTGGATGGGCAATTCTGGCAAAGGTGAGGGCTTTCCATTGCAGAAAGCTTCGTAGAGAACTGCTAATTCCTGGATGATTACCCCCATTGACCAAGCATCAGCAATAATGTGGTGCATGGTGAACAGGATGATATGCTCCGCTTCAGCCAGTTGTAACAGGTTGGCGCGCAAGAGTGGTCCTTGGGTTAGGTTGAAAGGTCGTTGCGCCTCTGCAGTGGCTAGACGTTGAGTCTCGGTTTCTCGCTCAAACTCCGTGAGTTCTCGGAGGTCGATCACTGCAAGAGTTAGGGTCACAATTGGGTGAATGATTTGAACTGCTTGATCGGCTACCGTAGTGAAGGTTGTTCTTAAAACTTCGTGTCGCCGTACAATTTCATCAAGGCTTTGTTTTAGCGCTGTTAGATTGAGTGTACCCCTCATGCGTACAGCGGTAGGGATATTGTAGGCAAAGCTACCAGGCTGTAACTGGTCAAGAACCCACAGCCGCTGCTGGGCAAACGATAGCGGTAACTTTCCATGCCGTGAAACACGCTCAATAAGAGGAATATTTGCTGTCTGCACAGATCCCATTGCTGTCTCAATGTGTTTGGCTAAACCAACAATCGTTAACGACTCAAATAGGCTGCGCAGGGGTAGTTTTACTTGGAAAGCGTCGTACAGGCGGGATACAACCTGGATGGCGTGCAGCGAGTGTCCACCTAACTCTAAGAAGTTGTCGTGGATACTTACATGCTCAATACCAAGAACTTGAGCCCAGATCCCAGCAAGCAGATCTTCGATCAGGGTTCTAGGTGTCGCAAGGGTGTTTTCCAGATCAGATCTGTCTATAATAGGTTCTGGCAGCGCCCGACGGTCTATTTTGCCATTAGATGTTAGTGGTAGGGTTTCTAGCATCACAAACGCAGATGGTATCATATATTCAGGCAACTGCTGTTTCAAGAAATAACGCAGATCATTGATTGTGGGTGTTGGCTCCTGATTTGGGACAAGGTAGGCAACTAAGCGCTGATCACCCGTAATATCTTCTCGGTCGATGACTACAGCCTGTAGCACATTTGGGTGTTGGCTCACTACAGCCTCGATTTCTCCGAGTTCGATGCGAAAGCCACGAATCTTTACCTGGTGGTCGGTGCGACCAATGTACTCAATACTCCCATCTGGGAGATAGCGGGCTAAGTCTCCAGTTTTATAGAGGCGTGTACCTGGATCTGAGCTAAAGTGGTTGGGAATGAATGCAAGGGCAGTGAGGTCAGGGCGGTTGAGGTAGCCCCGAGCTAGAGGAGTACCACCAATGTATAATTGGCCACGCACACCAATGGGCACAGGCATAAGCTGGGAATCCAGCAGATAAATTTGGGTGTTGGCAATGGGGGTGCCGATGGGAACTGTTTGCTGATTGCTTTGACTACATGCCCAGAAGGTTACATCAATGGCAGCTTCCGTTGGTCCATAAAGATTGTGCAATTGGGCAGCTAGATGAGCTTGAAAACGCTGTTGAAGTTCAAAAGACAATGCCTCCCCACTGCACATGACCTGCCGGACACAACTGCAAGTCTCAAGACCTTGCTCTAAAAGAAAAACTTGGAGCATCGAGGGCACAAAATGAAGCGTGGTGACTTGATGTTGTGCAATTAGCTTGACTAAGTAAGCACTATCTTGATGCCCCCCTGGTCGGGCTATAACCAAACTCGCGCCATTCAACAATGGCCAGAAGAACTCCCAAACCGATACGTCAAAGCTAAAGGGAGTCTTTTGGAGAACACGATCTGCTGCTGTTAATTGGTAGGTGTCCTGCATCCAGAGTAAGCGATTACCAATCCCCCGGTGGGTGTTCATTGCTCCTTTTGGCTTACCAGTTGATCCCGAGGTGTAAATCACATAGGCTAGATTCTCGTCTGTTACCCCGCTCTTCAGGTTGTCTTGACTGTGTTGGGCGATCGCATCCCAGTCGGTATCTAAAAAGACCGTCTTCGCCCTATGAGTGAGCAACCCCTTTAGCCGCTGTTGAGTCAACAATACAGTAACATTAGCATCTTCCAGCATGAAGTCTAATCGCTGTTGGGGGTAAGCTGGGTCGAGTGGCACATATGCCCCACCAGCTTTGAGAATACCCAGTAATCCCACTACCATCTCTAAGGAACGTTCCATACAGATGCCAACGAGTACATCTGATTTCACACCCAGAGAACGCAGGTGATGCGCCAGTTGATTGGCTCGGCAGTTTAACTCTCGGTAGGTGATATTTAAAGATATCACAGGCAATGTCTCTACATTTTCAAACACCACAGCCACAGCATCCGGTGTCCGTTCCACTTGGGCTTCAAATAACTTATGAATACACTGGGATTGGGGATAATCTATCTGGGTGTTGTTCCACTCTACCAGCAGTTGGTGCTGCTCAGTTGGTGTCAACAGAGACAGGTTTTTTAGCTGTTGTTCTGCATTCTCAGCAATTTTACTGAGCAAGGTTTTTAGATGCCCCAGCATTCGGGTGATTGTAGCAGCATCGAAGCGGCGGCAATCATAGAGCATTTGCAGCGACAATTCTGATCCCGGTACAACGAGTAAGCTGAAGGGATAGTTGGTCTGATGCCAAACACGGGATTGATCAATTTTGAGACTTTCGCCCAGTTTCTTGAGCGAGGTATTCACTGGGTAGTTTTCAAAGATAATGATACTCTCAAATAGAGGCAGACCCTTAGGCACATCGCTCCACCCTTGAATCTGCATCAGTGAGCTGTACTCATACTGGCGCTGCTCAATTTGCTGGGACTGTAGCTGCTTCAACCAAGGTAAGAGGAACTTCTCAGGATCAACATACACCCGCACTGGTAGGGTGTTGATAAACAGCCCTACCATAGACTCAACGTCTGCTAAAGTTGAGGGACGACTGGAAACAGTGGCTCCAAAAACCACATCCTCTTCAGCACTATAACGGCTCAGAAGTAGAGACCAGGCTCCTTGTACCAGGGTGTTTAGTGTTAGTAAATTCTTCCGAGCTAGGGTGTTTAGTGCTACCGTCGCAGCCACTGACAATCTGAGATCCTGCTCAGCAAAGTCTTCACTGGGTTTTGCTAGACGACCAGAGGATTGGTCTACCCCCAAGGAGGTTGGTGCAAGGAAACCACTGAGCACTTTTCGCCAGAAGACCTCAGCTTGGGAAAGATCCTGCTGTTGCAGCCATTCAATATAGTCCCCATAGAAACAGTGGCGCAGTACAGGCAGATATTGACCTTGATCCAGCGCCTCATAGACATGAGAAACTTCTTGAAGCACCGATCTCATAGACCAGCCATCTAGGATCAAATGGTGATTGCTCCAGACAAATTGATAGACATCGTCGGCTAGCTGGATCAGGGTCAAACGCATCAATGGGGCTTTAGAAAGGTCAAAATTGCGTTTTCGATCTGCCTGAAGAAATTTGTCTAGCTCGACTTTTTGCTCTTGTGAATGCAGATAACGCCAGTCATACTGCTCTAGCGGCAGTTCTGCTTGGCGATGTACCGCTTGAAGTGGTTTATCAAGTTCCTGCCAGTGAAAAGAGGTTCGTAAAATTGAATGGCTATCGATAACCCTTTGCCAAGCTTGCTTTAAAGCTTTTACATTTAGCTTGCTAGACAGTAAAAACCTATTTTGGATAAAATATACCCCAGAATCAGGAGAGTGTAAACAGTGGAAGAGAATGCCCTCCTGCATCGGTGAGAGTTCATATAAGTCTTCAAGGTTTTCCACTCTCATTGGACCCTCCTGTCATCAGCTTGGTTAATTTTGGCAATGAACTTATCGAGGTTTTTCTGACTCAGCTTTGCTTTTGGAAAATCAGAAGGTGTGCGACCTCTTGCTTCAGGAGATTGGCAATGAGCAATGAGTGACTGTAATGATTCTAGGAAAATCTGGGCAAAAGCCTCAATACTGGACTTTTGGTGAAGGTTTTCACTATAGTTAAAATCCATGTGTAGCCTGCTGTGTAGTATCATCCCTCCTACATAAAGTCGGGTAAATCTCATTCCTTTCGGACTTGCTGATATTCCAGAAGACTCTCTTGCCATTTTAAACCCAGAGGATTTTGCGAGGGTCTGATCAAACTGCCCCAGGTAATTGAACGTTACTTCAGCTTGAGGAAGATCCCGAAGTTTCGACTTGATCTCTGAGTCTTGAGAAAGGTAACGTAGTAGACCATAGCCAATACCTCGTTTGGGGATACGACGGAGCTGCTCTTTGACTGTCTTTAACGCCTCAGCCAGTGTATACACACCTTGAAGATCCAACAAAATCGGGAAGACGGAAGTGAACCAACCCACTGTACGCGACAAATCCACCGATTCTAATATTTCTTCCCGTCCATGACCCTCAAGGTTGACAACCAGTGTGCGTGATCCTGTCCAACGCTCGAAAGCAAGCACAAGGGCTGTCAACAGCACATCATTTATCTGTGTGTTATATGCCTTTGGAACCTGCAGGAGGAGAGCTTGTGTCTCCTCAACACTCAGCAGTGCAGGCACAGTACGGGTTGAACCTGCTGTATTTGTACCTTCAGGGTAGTCTAATGGTAGACGAAAAATTTGGATCTCAGGCTTAGTCAACCAATGGGTAAGTTCTTGCTGAAGGGCTGGGGATTGAGTGTACTCTGTTAGTTGTTCAACCCACTGTTTGAATGAGGTTGTTTTTGGGGGTAGATGAACTGCTTCACCACGGTTGATCTGCTGGTAAGCTGTCTGTAAGTCTTCAAGAAGGATGCGCCATGAGAAACCATCGACTGCTAAATGATGGATAGCTATAAGTAGACGAGGGGGCTTGTCTGCACCTAAGGAGAAAAGTGCAACTTGTAGCAGGGGTCCATGTGACAGGTTTAAACTGGCTTGTAACTCTGATGCGATCGCCTCAAGAGTGCTTTTTTGCTGTCTCTCTGGCAGTGTTGATAAATCTACCTGTAACAAAGGCACAGATGAGTCAGGTTCGGCATTATACTGATACCAACCCGAGGCGTCACGAACAAATCGGAGTCGGAGTGCATCGTGGTGGATGAGCAGTTGCTGCACAATCTGAGCTAGCATTGCAAGGCTTAAGTCTTGAGGCACTTCCAGGAGAACTGCCATGTTCCAGTGGTGGGGTTCTAAAGGATCGAGTTCAAAAAACCACTGCTGGATTGGGCTAAGAGGTATCGAACCAATGACTGTAGCTTGTGTGGCGGGGAAACTTTGGGTTGTGCTGGTCAGCGTTGCTAAATCGGCGAGGACTGGGTACTCAAATAACTGCTTAGTAGTAAACCGTAAACCTTCCCGATTGGCTCTAGCAACAATCTGAATACTGAGAATAGAATCCCCACCCAACTCAAAAAAGTTATCGTAGATGCCGACCCGCTCAAGTCCAAGAACTTCAGCCCAGATTCTTGCTAGTATCTCCTCAGATGGCGTTTGAGGCGCAACAAAGGAACTTTCTAATTCAGGTCTAGTTTTATCAAGCGCAGGAAGCGCCCGACGATTTACCTTCCCACTGGGTGTTAGTGGTAGTGCATCTAGGATCATAAAAGCTGACGGCACCATATATTCAGGAAGCTTTTCTTTGAGAAAGCTACGTAGTTCCCGCAGGGTGGGAATTGATTCCTGGTTTGGGACAATATAAGCGACGAGGTGCTTTTTCCCCGGTTTGTCTTCCCAAGCCTTGACAACAGCTTCCTGAACTTTGGGATGTTGACTTAGGGCTGTTTCAATCTCTCCGAGTTCAATACGAAAACCGCGAATCTTGACTTGGTCGTCGATGCGCCCAAGGAACTGGATATTTCCATCAGGCTGATAGCTGGCTAAGTCTCCGGTCTTATAAAGGCGCGCACCTGGATTTTTGCTGTAGGGATTTGGAATGAATGTTTCGGCAGTCAATTCTGGCTGATTTAAATAGCCTCGGGCTAGACTGATTCCACCAATGTACACTTCACCAGGCACCCCAATTGGTACAGGATTCAAATAGGTGTTTAGCAAATAGATTTCGGCATTGGTGATGGGATGACCAATGGGTGGAAGTGCTGGCCAACTCTTCTTTGAACCATTGAGAGTAAAAGCGGTTACAACATGGCTCTCGGAAGGCCCATAGTGGTTGGACAATGTACAATTTTTTAGTGTTTCTAACCAGCAAGCAATCTGCTGAGTAATCTGCAACGCTTCACCTGCCGTGACAATCTCCCGAAGATGGTGGAGAATCAATCCTTGAGAATTAGCAGCCTCGGCGAGTTGCTGTAGGGCAATAAAGGGAAGAAATAGTCTTTCGACTGCCTGATCTATAAGCAAAGATAACAAAGCGGTTGGTTCTTGTCGCAATTCTTCTGAGATTAAAATTAATGTTCCCCCAGAACACCAAGTCGAAAAAATTTCTTGGAAGGAGACATCAAAGCTTAAAGAAGTAAATTGCAAGGTTCTCGCCCCAGGAGCATTTGAGTTTTGAAGTTGCCAGGAAATCAAGTTATTCAGGGCACAGTGATTGAGTGCGACGCCTTTGGGTGTACCTGTTGAGCCGGAAGTGTAGATCACGTAGGCTAGGTTCTCAGCTGTGACGTGACTTATGGAGGTGTGCTGGCTGTCCCAATCTATCCCCTCCTCGTTTATGTCTAGACACACCACCTGTGCTCCAGTTTCGGGCAGTTCTTCCACTAGTGCTTGTTGGGTGAGTATGACTGGCACTTGAGCATCAGCCAAAATGAAAGCCAGACGTTCTTTAGGATAGACTGGGTCTAGCGGCACGTACGCACCACCAGCTTTGAGAATAGCTAATAGCCCGACTAGCATCTCAATAGAGCGATTGAGGCACAGACCGACACGAACCTCCGGTCTTATTCCTAGTTTGCGCAAGTGATACGCCAACTGATCCGCTCTGTGGTTCAGTTCTTGGTAGCTTAAAGACTCATTCTGATAAACTACTGCCACAGCGTCAGGAGATTGATCCACTTGAGTTTCAAATAATTCGTGGATGCACCTGTGTTGAAGATTAGTTTGAGTGTTATTCCAGGTCGTCAGCAGTTGGTGTTCCTCGGCTGGCGTCAAGAGGGGCAAGTCTTTTAGTCGCTGTTCTGGATGATGGGCAATACCTTCAAGCAAGGTTTTCAAATGACCCAGCATGCGGTTAATGCTGGCGGTATCAAAGTGGTGGCGATCATATAAAATTTTTAAATATAATTCTGAGCCTGGTACCACAATTAGGCTAAGAGGATAGTTTGTCTGCTCAATTGAACGAATATAATTGACGAACAGGCTGCTGCTTCCCTTTTGTAAGGAGGGTTCTATTGGATAGTTCTCAAAAACAACGATATTCTCGAATAAAGGTACACCTCGGGGCAAGTCACTCCACTCTTGGATCTTAACCAGTGGTGTGTACTCGTACTGACGCAGTTCTAGCTGCTGGGTTTGGAAGTTCTTGAGCCAAGGTAAAATAGACTCTTCAAAAGCCACCTTTACCCGTACTGGTAAAGTGTTGATAAATAGCCCTACCATAGATTCCACTCCCGGCAAAGCTGCTGGACGACCGGAGGAAGTCACGCCAAAGACCACATCGTCCTCGCCACTATAGTAGCTCAGTAGTAGAACCCAAGCTCCCTGGACTAAGGTGTTCAGTGTCAGTTGATACTGCTGGGTCAGCGATCGCAAGGCTACTGTTAAAGCAACTGGTAGATTGAGGTGTTCCTCACCATATTCTGTTGCTTGCCTGACTTTGCTGTTGGACGTCTGGTTTACTCTAAAACAAGTTGGTGATGTGATCCCTTTAAGTTCCCGTCGCCAAAATGCTTCAGCTTGAGAGTAGTCTTGTTGCTGTAACCAAGCAATATAATCCCGATAGGGGCGGGGACGTTGGAGATAGCAGTCCTGACCTTGCTGGAATGATTCATAAAAGGTAATGACTTCCTTTAAGATCAAGGACAGAGACCAACCGTCTAGAAGTAGGTGGTGATAGCTCCAGATAAATTGGTAAACTCTCTCGTTTTGTTGAATCAGGGTCAAGTGCATCAGCGGCGCCTTGGAGAGGTTGAACCCCCGCTTACGGTCTACCTCAAGGAAAGCCTCCAACTGCTGTTGTTGATCGACTAAAGGCACTTTTCGCCAATCTTGTCGTTCTAGTGGCAGCCTAACCCGCCGACCTACTGCTTGGAGGGGATGTTCTAGATTTTCCCAGACAAAAGCGGTTCGTAAAATGGGATGTCGTTCTACGACTTGCTGACAGGCTTGTTCAAGTGCTGAAAATTTTAAGTCCCCATGAATCTCCCAGAGCATTTGTTCGACATAAACTCCAGATGTTGGTGCATGGAGGCTGTGAAACAGCATTCCCTCCTGCATGGGAGATAAGGGATAGACATCTTCAATGTTTTTTGAACTCATGTTGTGGTATCCTCCTCAAACTCAATTCTTCCTAGTGCTTCATCAAGTGCATCTTGACTAAGTTGAACAAGCGAGAAGTCTGAAGGTGTATAACCTCCCGCACCATGAGACTGACAGTGGGCAATGAGCGCCTGCAAGTTTTTGATAAACCCTTGAGCAAGTGCTTCAACGGTGATTCTGCGATGAATCTTTTCACTGTAGACCCAATTCATCTGTAGCTCACCCCCAACTATGAACCCGGTAATGTCTAACAAATGAGTGCGACTTCCTTGTAAATAGCAAGTAGGGCCACTGGGATCAAGAGCGTATCTAAATAGAGATGAATTAGGTAGAACCTGGTCAAATTGTCCTAGGTAGTTAAAGCTGACTTCTGGCTGGGGTATGGCTTGCAGTTGCTCGGCTGTTTCCTGGGTCTTGCTACTGAGGTAGCGCAGTACACCATATCCAAGACCTTGATTTGGGATTTTACGGAGCTGCTCTTTGATGGTCTTCAATGCATCACCTGGGCTAGAAACCGCTTCTAAATTGAGGTATATTGGAGAGATTGTGGTAAACCAACCCACGGTGCGTGATAGGTTTACACCCTGAAGAAAGTCTTCTCGTCCGTGACCTTCTAGGTCTACTAATAGGAAGGGAACTTGTGTCCACTGCTCAAAGGTCTGCATCAGTGCTGTTAGCAACACGTCGTTGATTTGAGTTCGATAGGCTGTAGGCACTTCTTGTATTAAGGCTTGGGTCTGTTCCTGATTAAGGCTGACTGATACAGTGCAGGCTGTGGCAACTGTATTGATTGCTTCAGGAAAGTCAACTGGCAGACGGAGAACCTGCTGACGGGGTTTAGCCAGCCAATAGTCCCACTCTTGTTGGAGTTGTGCTGAGTGGGCATACTCCTGTAGCAACTCTGCCCACTGCTTAAAAGAGGTTGTTTTGGGCGGTAGCTGAATCGCTTCACCAAGGCTAATCTGCTGGTAAGCGGTTTGGAGATCCTCTAGCAAAATTCGCCAGGAGACACCATCGATCGCTAAATGGTGAATGATCAATAGTAAACGGCTTGGTTGGTGCGTTGCTAAATCAAAGACAGCGACTCGAAGGAGGGGACCTTGTGCAAGATCCAGACTAGCTTGCAATTGGGCAGCAGAGTTCTCAAGGGCAGATTTTTGCTGATCTAGTGGGAAGGCTGACAAGTCCACCCACGAGAAAGGTGCTGCATCGTCGGCATTGGTGCTGGTTTGTAGCCAGCGATCGCTTTCTCTCTCAAAACGTAGACGGAGTGCGTCGTGATGTTCTAGTAAGTACTTTACGACTTGTTGTAGCAGTGTAGGGTCAAGTGCTTGCCGCACTTCCAACAAGACTGCTTGATTCCAGTGGTGTGGTTCAGGCAGACTTTGCTCAAAGAACCAGCACTGGATAGGAGTGAGGGGAACTGGACCAGTTATTGGGCTTTGCTCAGTCAGCATAACCTGAGTGACACTGGCGACCACTGCTAACTCGGCGATGGTCTGATATTGAAACAACTGCTTGGGGGTAAACTGAAGACCTGCTTGGTTAGCTCTGGCAATGATTTGAAGGCTGAGAATCGAATCTCCACCAAGTGCAAAGAAGTTGTCGTGGATGCTGACCTGCTCTAAGCTAAGAACCTGAGCCCAAATTTCGGCTAACACTTTCTCTTTTTGAGTGCGTGGATCTGTAAATGCTTCGTCTAGCTCAGAACGTGCTGTGTCAGGTGCCGGCAGTGAGTGACGATCTACCTTCCCATTTGGTGTTAGCGGTAATTTCTCTAGCAGCACAAAAGCCACTGGCATCATGTATTCGGGTAACTGCTGCTTTAGAAAGTCTCGTAGCTCTGCAGTGACAAGGCGCTGCTCGTTGCTTGGGACGATATAAGCTATCAAGCGCTTATCACCTGCTTGAGTCTCCCGGAACAGCACCACAGTCTCTCGCACACCAGGGTATTGTACCAGCACTGCCTCAATTTCTCCTGGTTCTACGCGGAACCCCCGCACTTTGACCTGCTGGTCGATGCGTCCCAAGTACTCGAGTTCGCCATTAGGTAAGTAACGAGCTAAGTCGCCAGACTTGTAAAGTCGGGCACCCAATTCTTTACTAAATGGGTTAGGTATGAACTGCCCAGCAGTCAATTCTGGACGGTTGAAGTAGCCTCGGGCAAGCCCAGCCCCACCGATGTGTAGTTCGCCAGTCACACCGATGGGAACGAGCTGTAAGTTGCGGTTCAGTATGTAGATTTGCGTATTGGAGATAGGGCGACCTATGGAGAGGCTTGTAGCTTCTTGTGGGATTTCTTGGACTAAATGCCAAGAAGAAAATGTTGTGCTTTCTGTCGGTCCATAAACATGGAGCAATTGCTGGGGAGGGCTACTCTCAAGGATTTCTTTAACCCGTCTGGAGTCAACAGCCTCACCTCCGAACAGAAGATATCGTAAGGAATTGAAGATATTCGGGACTTGGCTAGCTAGCTGGTTGAATAAGGCTGTAGTCAAGAACAACACGCTTAGCTGTTGCTCACGAATATGTGCTGCTAGTTGTTGGGGCCAGAGGATTACCTCTTTATCAGTTCCCACCAGCCGGGCTCCATGAAGTAGTGATCCCCAGATTTCAAAGGTGGCGGCGTCGAAAGAAGAGTTCGAGGCTTGAGCAACTCTATCAGAAGGGTCGAAACGCAGGTAGTTTGAGTTGAATACCAGACGATTGATTGCTTGATGGGGAACAGCTACACCCTTTGGTTTTCCCGTAGAACCAGAGGTGTAGATCACATAGGCTAGGCGATCGCCAGTCATCTCACTAGCAAGGTTCTCCTGTTTCTCTCGCGCAATGGCTTCCCAGTCTGAATCCAAGCAAACCATCTTCGCCTCAGTTTTAGGAAGCCTCTCAACTAGGGGTTGCTGAGTCAACAGCACTGGTATCTGGGTCTCTTCTAGCATAAAGAGCAGCCGACGATCCTGGGGATAGCTTGGGTCTAGGGGAACATACGCCCCACCAGCTTTGAGAATGCCCAATAGCCCAACTATCATTTCTAGAGAGCGCTCTGTACAGATCCCCACACAAACTTCTGGCCCGACGCCCAATTTCTGGAGATAGCGTCCTAGTTGATTGGCTTGAATGTTTAGCTCTTGGTAGCTGAGTTGTTGATCTCCAAAAACTACTGCGATCGCGTCAGGTGTGCGCTCCACTTGTGCTTCAAACAGCTGATGGAGTCCTTGGTCTTGCGGATAGTCAGCCTGTGTATCATTCCATACTAACAACTGATGCTGCTCTGCTAAGCTTAACAAGGGTAAGTTTGAGAGTTGCTGCTTGGGATGAGCAGCCATACCTTCAAGTAAAGTCTGGAGATGTCCTAGCATCCGAGTGATGACACCGATGTCAAAGCGGTTGTTATCATAGGAAAGCTTTAACCAAACTTCTGGATGTGTTCCTGCCACCAAAGTGAGTGGATAGTTCGTTGTTTCAATCGAACGAACATTGCGGATTTTCAGTTCTCCACTTCCCTCCTGCAAAGACAGTTCTGCTGGGTAATTCTCAAAAACCACAATGCTTTGGAATAAAGGCATTCCTCTAGCAACCTCGCTCCAGTCTTGGATCTGTCTGAGTGGACTATACTCGTACTGACGCAATTCTGCTTGCTGCGCCTGTAGCTTTTGAAGCCAGGGTAAGAGAAATGCTTCAGGAGGTACTTGTACCCGTACTGGTAAGGTGTTGATCAATAGCCCCACTATGGACTCAGATCCAATTAGAGTCGGTGGACGACCGGAGACAGTGACCCCAAAAACCACATCATCCTGATTACCATAGTGACTGAGAAGTAAAGCCCAAGCTCCCTGCACCAAAGTATTTAGTGTCAGCTGATGCTGTCGCCCTAGGGACTTTAGTGCAGCTGTTACTGATGCTGATAGCCTGATTTCCTGCTCCTCATAGCTTTCCCCTTGACTGCCTAGTATGTTAGAAGTGCGATCAATTCCCAAAGGAGTTGGGAGCGTAAAACCTTTAAGCAACTGTCGCCAGAACACCTCGGCTTGGGATAAGTCCTGCTGCTGTAGCCAGATGATATAGTCGCGGTAGGGGCGGCTTAACTCTAAATGTGGGTTCTGATCTTGGCAAAATGCTGCGTAAAAAGTAGTCACTTCCTTGAGGAGCAAAGGACCAGACCATCCATCTAAAAGTAAGTGGTGGTGATTCCAGATAAATTGGTAGGTGTCCTTAGCCAAATGAACAAGATCCATGCGCATTAAAGGCGCTTTGTCAAGAGTAAAACCCTGCTCTTGCTCTGCCCGAAGAAAATCTTCTAGCCGATTTTGTTGATCCTGTGGAGATTGTCCTCGCCAGTCTTCCTGCTTCCAAGGCAATGTTGCTTGTCGATGCACAACTTGAACAGGCTCTTTAAGACCTTCCCATACGAAGGCGGTTCGTAAAATAGGATGCCGATCTACTACCCCCTGCCAAGCTTGTATGAACATTGGGATGTTGAGATTACCGTGCAAAGTACAGAGCGTTTGGTTAAAATAAACCCTCGACTTTTGAGCATAAAGGGTGTGGAAGAGTATGCCCTGTTGCATGGGTGAGAGGGGATAGAAATCTTCTATACTGCTTAGGCTCACTTTAAGACTTCCCAATAGTTTTTATAATGTTGTCAAGATCTGCTTGGCTCCATTGGCTCCATTTAAACTCTGTGAAGTCCGATGGTGTTTAGCTACTGACCTGATGCGGTTGGCATTCGGTAATCATCTGTTGCAGCGTCTCTACAAACTTTTGGGCTAGTCTCTCAATGGTAGTTCGTCGATGAATAGCTTCACTGTAAGTCCACTCAACTTGCAGTTCACCGCCAATAACCAACCCATTGATCTCTAGCAAATGGCTCCGACTTCCTTGAAGATTGCGGGCTGATCCACTGGACTTGTGAGTTCGTTTAAATAGAGACGCTGGGGGTAGAGCTTGGTCAACTTGGCTGAGGTAATTAAAACTCACCTCGGGTTGAGGTAAACTCCGCAGTTGTCTAGCAATTTCTGGGTTTGTACTTAAGTAGCGCAGCACACCGTAACCAATACCCCGATTTGGAATAGTGCGAAGCTGTTCCTTAACAGATTTCAACACGTCCTCTAAATTGAAAGACTCACCTGAATCCAACAACACAGGGAAAAGTGTAGTAAACCAACCTACCGTGCGTGACAGATCAATATTGGCAAACAGCTCCTCCCGCCCATGACCCTCTAGGTCTACTAACAGTAAACGCGATCCTGTCCACTGGTTAAAAGCCTGCAAGAGTGCGGTGAGTAATACATCATTTATCTGCGTCCGATGGGTGGTGGGAAGCTTTTGCAGCAAAGCTTGAGTTTCTTCAGCACTTAAGGTGACTAGCACAGTACGGGATGAAGCGACTGTATTGGCTCCCTCAAGGAAATCTACTGGTAGCCTAGAAACAGGCTTCTGCAGTGCTGCTAGCCAGTACTCCCACTCTTGTTGCAGATCTAATGAGTGTGCGTAATCCACCAGTGTTTCAGCCCACTGCTTAAACGAGGTCGTTTTGGGCGCTAGTTGGTGTGGCTCACCTTTACTGAGCTGCTTATAGGCTGTTTCAAGATCCTCTAGCAAGATCCGCCAAGAGACACCATCAATGACAAGGTGGTGGATAACAATAAATAGATAGCTTGGCTGACACGCACCCAGATTAAATAGGGTCACTCGCATAAGTGGTCCCTTTGACAAGTTAAGGCTAGACTGCAACTCGGCAATGGCTGCTTCTAGGGCAGTTATTTGCTCTGTTTCTGGCAAAGCTGACAAATCAAATCCTGTCAATGGTACCACTTGGTCAAGGCTAGCGTTGATTGACTGCCAGCCAGATTCATCATGAGTAAAATGTAGACGCAGCACATCGTGGTGTACTAGTAACTGCTGCACCACTCGCTCCAATGTCGTCAAGCTAAGAGCTTGCTGTATTTCTAGGAAGACTGCCTGGTTCCAGTGATGAGGATTAGGCAGACGCTGCTCAAAAAACCAATGTTGGATGGGGGTTAGGGGTAGTAAACCAGTGATCGGTTCTTGCTCAGCTTGGATCGCCTGAGTTATGCTTGCCACTGCTGCCAATTCAGCAATAGTTGGGTGCTGAAAAAGTTGTCTAGCAATGAGATGAAGTCCTGCCTGGTGAGCTTTGGCGACAACCTGAATGCTAAGAATAGAATCGCCACCCAACGTAAAAAAGTTGTCGTGGATGCCAACTTGTTTCAAGCCAAGAGCTTGAGACCAAATTTGTGCTAGCGCTTTTTCCTCTGGCGTACGAGGTGCAGCAAAAGGGTCTGCAAGTTCTGACCTTTCCTGCTCAGGATTTGGAAGTGACTGGCGATCAACCTTTCCATTAGGTGTCAGTGGTAGGGTCTTGAGCAGCACAAAGGCTGATGGCATCATGTACTCTGGCAACTTCTCCCTGAGAAATTTCTTGAGATCATCAACAATGAGAGTTTGCTCTTGGTTAGGGACAATATATGCCACAATGCGCTGATGATTGAGAATAACTTTGTGATCTTGAGGTTCAAGTTGTTTTTTGAGTTCAAAAGCAAGAAGTTTCCGCTTTTTTACAGAGAGATTGTCAATGCGTTTGTGAAAATCATTCATTTATATCAATCTTTATATAGAATTCCTATTTTATTTTTGAAATAGAAGGGTGGATATTGCTTATCAAAATCCAGATATCGTAGGCAGTCCCGATGAAAAAATTTCACCGCCAAGCAATGAAAATATTCTTTCCCCACTCCCTACTCCCCACTCCCTATTTTCAAGTCAGAGTCCACAATAATACTTGTTTTATCCCAATTCTCTATGCCCTATGCCCGATTTTAACGAAGAATTGTTTATTCCCACTCCCTCTACTTAATAGCTTTGATAACAACCATTGAATTAGCCCACCATAAATCTTGAGTTTTCTCTGGCAGCGTTAACGGTACAACGCTAAGAGTAAAAGAACTAAAGTACTTAAAAACAAGCCTTTGATGCCTACGACTGAAGGAGTCAATTTCATGTGTTAGGTAAGTAAAAACTCCACCTTTTTTTAGATGATCTGTAGCGGTTGGAAAAAAGTGTTCTGCAAACGTAACACTTTTAGCAACATACTTAATAAACTCTTCTTCATTAAGTAGAGATGTGTGAAAAAAGATTCCGTCATAAATATCTAACTGGTTGACAACATCTTGCCACTTTCCGTGAATTAGCCGAATATTTTTGTCCGGATAGCGACCTTTCCACTGATCAAAGGCGTTCACTACGTCATTATCACACTCTATGATGGTATGTGACTTAACACCTAACTCCTGAATATAAGTTGCTGAAATTCCCCTCCCAAATCCTACTTCTAATATATCCCCATGTGTTTCTGTAACAATACTTGCCATAGCTTGCATCAAGGGTATTTGCCAATCCTCCATTATTTGCTGATTTTCAGAAACCGCTTTTGAGTCTGAATTGTTTTGTTCTAGAATTTCTGCCCCAGAAACAAATTGCCTTGATAACTTGTTCAAGTGCATTAAGTCGTCTGCTAATTCGTCTACAGCTTGGCTGAGAATCCAATTTCTCTGAAAGGTTTGCGGAGGAATGATGAATTCCTCACTTTTGATTTCTAGAGAAATCTCAAAATCTGTAAATATTCTACTTTGGTTGCTCAAATTTTTATCTTTTTTACAACCCATTTCTATTTCATTATTAAACATTTTTTCTATTTTATCTTCTGAAACATTCTCTATATTTACTAGCAGCTGATTTGCTAGAGTTCTCTCTAAAGATAATAGTTTTTTAACCAAATTTTCGATGTTTTCCTGAGTATTCTGTTCTAAGGGTTTTCTCCTGTCTTCTCTAGCTACAATAACAGCCTCATGAACAGCAGGATGTTCTCTCAGTAGTGCTTCAATTTCTCCTAGTTCAATGCGGTAACCCCTGATTTTGACCTGATGGTCGAGGCGTCCAAGGAACTCGATGTTTCCATTGGGGAGGTAACGTGCTAAATCCCCAGTTTTGTAAAGGCGTGAGTTTGGCTCATCACTAAATGGGTTGGGAATGAACTTTTCGGCAGTAAGTTCAGGTCGCTTGAGATACCCTCGTGCCAAACCAAGACCACTGAGATGCAGTTCACCAGCAACACCCATAGGGACTGGCTGAAGGTGAGCATCCAGCAAATAGATCCGAGTGTTAGCAATTGGGCGACCAATGGGGACAACAGCTTTTGAATCCTGTGAATCCTGATTTTGACAGACATATACACTGCTCCAGACTGTTCCTTCTGTAGGACCGTATTCGTTAAACAATGATGTGTGGGGTAGCAACTGATAATGGTGTTCAACCAAATCTTGAGAACAGGATTCACCTGCTACAATGACAGTACGTAGAGAAACAAGTTGCTGTGGTTCCCCATGCTGCAAAATAAGTCTGTATAGGGATGGGAGACATAATAAATGCGAGATGCGGCGCTGAGCTATCTGTTCTATAAATTGTGAGAGATCTAGCTGGAAGTTCTCCTGAGGAAGGGAGAGAACACCACCTTGACACAAGGTCCAGAAGATGGCTGCAACTGAACTGTCGAAGGCAAAGGGTGAAGCTGATAAAAAGCTGATGACTGATTCAGAGTAGTAAAGAATGCGAGCACTTGTAGAGTGGGTTAGGTTTCTATGGGTGATTAGCACACCCTTGGGCTGACCTGTTGACCCTGAAGTGTAGATCACGTAGGCTAGGTGATCAGCCATGACGTCGCAGTTAGGGTTCTGATTGCTTTGCCGAGCGATCGCCTCCCAATCTGTGTCTAGGCAGAGTATTGGTGTCTTGTGCTTGGGCAAGTTTTGAACCAGTCGCTGCTGGGTCAGGAGTATTGAAACCTGGGAATTCTCCAGCATGAATCGTAGTCTATCATGTGGGTAGGTTGGGTCTAGTGGTACATAAGCCCCTCCAGCTTTGAGAATACCTAGTACCCCCACTAGCATCTCTAAAGAGCGCTCCACACAAATTCCTACCAAGACATCTGGCTTGATCCCAAGGGAGCGAAGATGGTGTGCTAGTTGGTTTGCCTGAGCATTAAGCTCTCGATATGTCAGTTGCCGATTTTCAAACACAACAGCTGGATTGTCTGGTGTGCGCTCAGCTTGTTGCTCAATCAGTTGGTGGATACACTTATCTTTAGGGTAATCTGCTCTTGTCTGATTTAACTCAGTCAGCAGTTGCTGTCGCTCTAGTTGACCAAGTATCTCCAACTCAGCGAGCGGAGCTTTTGAATTGCTAATAGTACTTTCTAATAATGTATTAAATTGCTCTGCTAAGCGCTGAATGGACTCCCTAGAAAACAGACTGGAATCGTAATGATACTCTGTTGTGAAAGTATCTACCTGATCCACACAAGAGAGTTTTATTTTAAACTGGTCAATACAGGTATACTGTTTGTAAATTGTAAATGAAATGTCGTTGGTAGAATACTGTACAGTCTGTTGCTCAAAATCGAAACAGAATAAAGGCTCACTACTTCCTCCTTCTTTAACTATAAATTCCCAATCAAAGTAGTCTTGCCATTTATAAGCTTCTTGTATTGATTGATCAACTTGCTGAAGAACTTGGTTGAATTGATAGTGTTCTTCTAGGTGACAGTGAATAGGTAAGTACTTTGCAAACAAACCAAGGGCCGTTTCTAGATCTTCATAAGAACGACCATCACAAGCAGTGCCGATGATTATGTCTGACTGTCCACTAAGACGCCAAAGTAAAGTTTGCCAGCAAGCTAGGAAGAACACAGAAGCTGAAACTTTGTGCTTTTGAATAAACGATTTTATCTTTGCTACTAGGTTTGGATGGAGTGTCTGAATGAAAAGTTGGGGCTGGAATTTTGGGTGTTTAGCAAGTTGAGCTTCAAAAGGGATCTTCAAATTGGGGAAATTAGACACTTCCTTCTTTTGCCAATATTTTACTCCTGTCTCTGTATTGCCTAATCTTAATAACTCATTCTGCCATCCAGAAAATTGTATATATTGAATAGGCTCTTCAGAATATTCTATTTTCTGGTTTATATTATAGAAATCGCTAATTTCTTGAACTATGTTTTTAAGCGTTCTACTATCAGCAGAAAGTGCAGGTAAAGTAATTAATAAAATATGCCTACATTCTGATAATGTTACCAATATTAAGCGTAAAAGCGGATCTTGCTTGAGATCAAAGAGATAGTGTCCTTCATCTCTAAAAATTTCTTCAATTTTGGACTCTTGTTTTTCAGGGTCTAAATTGCTCAAATTAAGCTCTTGCCAGTGTGGGCGATCGCATTTGCCTATAGCCTGAATCGGGAATTTCATTCCATCTAATCTATGGAATGTTGTCCGGAAAATTTCATAGCGACTTACTAGGTTCTGAAAAATTATTTTTAATACTTCTACATCGAGATCTCCCTCAATCGAAACCGCAACCTGAGCCCGATAAGATAAGTTACTTTGCTGCAACAGCCAAAGGTGCTTCTGCTGAGGTGAGAGTTCAAAGCCTTCTATAATGTCATTTTGCATTTACTTAAGTTTCTAATTTATTTACTGATATCTTGCACCATTCTCAACAAGACCCAAAAAACCGGGTTTCTGAACCAGAAATTAAGGTTTATACGATCAGTGATTCTCAAGAAACTCGGTTTTAAACTCAGGTGCAAGTTAGGAGTTTAGTAACATTTGTTGAATTACAGGTTGTATCGAGATTGGAGAAAGTAAGTGCATAATAGTGTCAAAAGTGTTGGGTCTAACGCGATCCGCTGGCGCTCACTCATTTCGGGAAGTTTATCTAGAAGTTCGATGACCCGTACTTGATTGAAAAATGGTACTGATGCCATAACTGAACTACGTAATGAGTCTTGAATCAATGCATATAACTGATTTGTTGTTGTTAGAGTGGCAGGTGGGGCAGTGAAAGGATGCTTGGGTCGGGAGTAGACTGTTTCGTTGAGGAAAGGTCTGGCTGCTTCCCGTAGCACATATTTCTCCCTTGTCCCCTGAGCTAGAAGTGAAACGGGTATCTCACGCACCAATTCAAAGACATGGTGATCTAGATATGGCAACCGCACCTCAACAGCATGGGCCATGTCTAGACGTTCAGCAAACAATGTGAAGTTTGGTAAAATCGATTTTGACCACAAATACATTGATTGAATAACTGGCTCCCGTCCTAGGATTTGACCAGGCACATCAAACTGATTTAAAAAAACATCATAGGCATTGCGCTGAGCAAACTTGGCAGCATAATCAGGTGCAAGGAGAATGTAGAAAAAAGAACGCTCAATTGCTACTTTTTTCAGCCATGATGGCACAAATCCCAAAGTCTGCTTTACCCCCGCAAGAGAAGCTAGGGAGTTTTGGGGGAGTCTTCCTTGCTTCTTTTGTGACTCTTGCTGCGTCGCTTTTTCACTAGGCTGATTTGTATTGTCCAACAGCGAATCTTGATGTACATGACCATACCCACCAAAGATTTCGTCAGAGCCTTCGCCTGCTAGCACGACTTTATAGCCAAAGTTCTGCACTGCATGACTTTGCAGATATCTGGCAACGCCTCGTGGGTTAGTCCCTAGCATCTCACTATGCCAAGCCGCATCAGCAGCGTGTTCAGCAAAATCACTTGGGTTGAGTGGAAGCGGCTGAAAATCAGCCCCAACATATGCTGCCATCTCACGGGCAAAGGGTTCTTCGTTATAGCCTGGTTGATCGAAAGTGGCAGTGAATGCTCGAAGTGGGTCTGAACTATGTTTCATTGCCATACTCAGTACGGTGGATGAATCAACACCGCCACTGAGATATACGCCGACTGGTACATCAGCTCGTAGCCTGATCTGAATTGCTTCCTGTAGTTTATCCCTAAGTTGTTCAATGTACTCAGCAGAGGTGTGCCTTGGAATAGGGGAGTCAGTTCTTGGGTAGTCAAGATCCCAGTAGCGAGTGAGCTGAGTCTGTTGGCTTGTTGCTAAGAGGTAGTAACCGGGTGGGACTTGATAGACACCCTCAAACAGAGTTCGATCCTGGTTCATGAAGACAAATAACTGTTGGAAAACTGACTCATGATCCCAGCGTGCCGGAACGCCTGCGGCAAATAACGCTTTGGCTTCGGATGCCAAATAAAGTGTATCGCCGATCATCGTGTAGAAGAGGGGCTTGATTCCAAAGCGATCGCGTGCAGCAAAGAGGCGTTGGTTCGGTTCATCCCATAATATAAATGCGAATTCGCCGCGCAGATGTTGCAAGCATTCTGGACCAAATTCTTCATAAAGGTGAAGCACAATCTCACTGTCAGAACGAGTACGGAATCGGTGTCCTCGTTGTTCTAGCTCACGCTGAATCCGTTCATAGTCGTAGAACTCCCCATTCACTACGAGGTGCAATTGCTCATTCTCGTTAGCGATCGGCTGATCTCCTGTCGCCAGATCAATAATACTAAGTCGAGTGTGACCTAACCCAACCTGTTGATGAGGAGCAATCCATTGACTTTGCCGATCTGGTCCGCGATGATCTAGCCGTTGCGTTGCTTTTGCTAAAGCCGTTGCTGAAATCGGCTCTTCGTTTGAAAATATCGCTACTATACCACACATGTGTCACCCCTCGATTGATCTTGTGTAAAAGCTTCTGCCATAGCCACCGCGATCTTTCGGTTACCTACAAATGGCCTTCGTCCATGGACTGCTAACATATTGTCTAGCAGCAATATGTCTCCCTCTTGCCATGGAAAGACAATCATTTCTTGCGAATAAGCATCGCGAAGCTCGTCTAAAACTGAGGACTCAATTGGAGATCCATCACCATAATAAGTATTAGTCGGCAGATCCTCTTCCTCGAAGTCTTCTAACAACGACTTGCGGATTGTCGGTTCCAGAGTTGACACGTGGAAAAAAGTCGCGTGGTTGAACCATACCTTTTCTCCAGTGCGGGGGTGGGGAAAAATAGCCGGACTGACTTGACGAGTTCTCAGACGATTCTCTTCTTTCCATTCAACCTGAATACCATGACTACGGCAATAATTTTCAACCACTGATTTGTCCGTAGTCTGAAAAACCGTCTGCCAAGGGAGTCCAAATCCATCATTATAGTTGCGGACGTACATCACCTTCTTTTGTGTAAACCGCTCTCTAATCTTTGGATCAATGCGTTCAAAAATTTTTCGCGTGTCGCCGATTGGTGTCTCTCCCCCCTGCGGTGCAGGCGTAACACAGAAAAAGTAAATTTTTAAAGGAAAAGTGGGAGAATAGGCGTGCTCATTGTGTGGAAAAATGCTTTGAGTAGCAGGATAATCTGTTGCAGTATAAATGTTACGGCTGATTTGGGTACGTGGCGATGCACGATAGCGATACTCGAGCGGCTCTCCAGAAAGGACTGTGACAAACTGTTCAAACTCAACTACTGATTTTACATTAAAGTTGCGAAAAAGTATTCCTCCATGCTTCAGTAAATCTTGCTCTATAAATTCCACATTACTTTGAGTCCAAGTCACAAGATCAAGATCGCGCATTCCTGGTTGAATGACCAAAGGAAGCAGACTCCCATTTTGCAGATAATCCTTTGTGACCAATCCTCCTTGGGATAATTGAGAAGCTTTCGGTTTGAAACTTCTCAAACTCCTTACAGTAGCCTCTCGATGTTCCCTAGTTTCCACAGCTTGCTGTTTTCTGTCAATTTCCTTGAGTGTTTCAACTAATGTATTCAGTTGCACATCAGGCTGAGTAGCTATATTGTCCAGTAGCGTTTTAAAGTGACTCAGCATTCTAGTTATGGTGGAAGTCTCAAAGCGGTCTAAGTTGTAGAGCATGTCCACCGATAGCTCAATACCTGGCTTTACATTCACACCGAGAGGGTAGCTTGAGTATGTTATGTAGCGAAAGTTTTTAATTTTCAAATCTCCCTCGTAAGGCACATCTGCAATATTCAGAACTACTAAGATACTCTCAAATAAAGGTAGCCCCAGGGGCACATCACTCCATTTTTGAACTTGTACCAGTGGGCTATACTCGTACTGGCGCATCTGCAACTGTTTAGCCTGGAGTTCCTTGAGCCAAGACAAGAGCAGAGCATCAGGAGACACCAGCACACGTACTGGTAGGGTGTTGATGAAAAGACCAATCATCGATGAAACCCCTGCAAGGGAGGATGGACGACCAGAGACAACAGTCCCGTACACAACATCCTCCTGACCACTGCAATAGCTTAATAGCAATGCCCAAGTTCCTTGAATTATGGTATTGATTGTTAGATGATGCTGTCGTGCTAAAAGCTTCAGTGCTGTTGTGGTTGCTTGTGATAAGTGGATATGCCGTTGACTATAGTTGTCTTCTGAACTAAATAAGCTGTCAGTTTTTCGGTCTACCCCCAGAGAAATTGGTGTTCTAAAGCCCTGAAGAATTTGACGCCAAAAGTTTTGTGCCTCTAATAAGTCCTGCTGCTTCAGCCAACTGATATACTCTCGATAAGGACGGCTTGGTTTCAAATGGAGGCTCTGGTTTTGATGAAATGCTTCATAGAGAGCAATGACTTCCTCTAGGAGTATGGCATCGGACCATCCATCTAGTATCAAATGATAGTTGCTCCAGATAATTTCATAAATCTCCTGAGCCATCTGGATAACCGTTAACCGCATCAACGGTGGTTCAGAAAGCTGAAAACCACGCCTGCGATCTGCTTGAAGGTAGTCTTGCAAATGTACTTCCTGCTCAGCACTTGACAAATTACGCCAGTCGTGAATATGTATAGGGAATGTTACCTGTCGATACACTACCTGAAGCGGCTGATCGAGATTTTCCCAAATGAAAGCTGTTCTCAAACTTGGATGCCGATCTACCACTTGCTGCCAGCTGCGCTCAAACACTGAGACATGGAAATTTCCATGCAAGGTAAATAGCTTTTGATCAAAATGCATCCTGGAATTTGGATCGGACATAATATGGAAAAGCATACCCTGTTGTGTGGGTGAGAGGGTGTAGATATCCTCTATTTTTTCCGCATCCATACGTAATGCTCCTTCTGGCTTGGGTAGTCTTTTAGACAGGCTTTGAGAAAAGCTTATTCAGTTCTGCTTGACTCAACTCAGCCTCCGGAAAGTCGGCTGGTGTAAAGCTTGGTACATCATCTCTCCGCACAGGCTCTTGTTTTGCTTGCTCAACTGAAAAGCTCTCGACAACCGTTGCCAACTCCGCAATTGTCGGACAATCAAAAAGCTGATTAGCGCGAAATTGAAGCCCTATTTGATAGGCTTTATCCACAACCTGGATAGTGTGAATCGAATCCCCTCCTAACTCCAAAAAATTGTCGTGGATACCTACTCGTTCAATTCCAAGCACCTGACCCCAAATACTAGCTAGCAACTCCTCAACAGGAGTGCGGGGTGCTACATAAGGAGCCTGTAGTCTTGTATCGCCCTCATTCAGCAACATCTCCAGAAGTTCACGTTGCTCCGGAGATAACTGCTCAATGTCACTTAAAAAATCACTCACCTTTATATCTCCTCCTTCTTTCCTTCAATAACCAAGCTTTTATAGCGGTTCTCATCCGGATGATTTATCTGCGTCCATCTGCGTTTATCTGCGGTTTTTTATAAATTTTCTGTAAGGTGGGCAGTGCCCACCAAACTTCAAATGTTCATTATGTAGGTTTTTTGTAGGCACTGCCCACCCTACATACGCTTTTTAGAAAGCATTGCTTTGACCTCCTCCTGAGAAAGCTGTTTTACTCTTGCAAGAATTTGAGCCATTTTTTCATCCCTAGACTGAACCTGATCAGGAACTGGCAAACTTTGGCTGTCAAGTTTACCATTTGGAGTTAATGGCAAGGCATTTAACTTTACATAAGTGGTAGGAACCATGTAATCTGGCAGTTTCTGCCTTAAGAAGCTGGGTAGATCCATAGTTGTAGATGCAAGCTCATGTTCTAGCACCACATAGGCAACTAGACGCTTGCTGCCGGACTCATCTTCTCTTGCTAAGACAATAGCCTCCTTAACAACGGGGTGATCTCTTAAAACTGCTTCAATCTCTGTCAGTTCAATGCGGTAGCCCTTGATTTTGATTTGATGATCGAGGCGTCCGAGGAACTCGATAGTTCCATCTGGGTGGTAGCGTGCCAGATCTCCTGTCTTGTAGAGGCGTGGACTTGGCTTTTTACTGAACGGATTGGGAATAAATTTCTGGGCAGTGAGTTCAGGTCGGTTGAGGTAACCACGTGCTAGACCTACTCCACTGATGTGCAGTTCACCAGCAACCCCAATTGGCACTGGTTGTAGCTGTGCGTCCAACAGATAAATTTGTGTATTGGCAATTGGGCGACCGATGGCGATCGCCTCACTTTGAGAGACAATTTCATGGAAAGTTGACCAAATGGTGGTTTCTGTTGGTCCGTATAGGTTCCATAAATAACCACCCTTTTCTAACAACTGAGCAGCTAATTTTCGAGGTAATGCTTCACCACCACACAACATCTTCAACCGCCCAGTTCCCCGCCACCCGGCTGCTAAAAGAAGACGCCACCTGGATGGAGTGGTTTGCATTACAGTTGCAGTAGATCGAGTCAGATGTGCTAGCAACTGCGATCCATCAGAGGCGACTGCAAGACTCACCATCACCAGTCTTGCTCCCACGATGAGGGGCAGGAAAATTTCTAGAGCACATATGTCAAAGGATAAAGATGTGACGCCCAAGAAAATATCACGGTTTGTTAAACCTAGCTGCTGATTTATGGAATGAAGGAGATTGACAACAGCTTGATGCTCAATTTGAACTCCTTTTGGTACACCTGTGGAACCAGAGGTGTAGATCGCATAGGCTAAATTCTTTGCTGTTGTCTTGCTAATTGTATTTTGCTCACTTTCTTGAGCAATCATCTCCCAATCAGAGTCTATACACACCACTTGTATTTGATCTGCATGTAGATCCCCGATCAATTGCTCCTGTGTCAATAGCACTGCTATCTGGGCGTCGTCTAGCATAAATGCTAGACGCTCTCTAGGGTATGCTGGGTCTAGAGGTACGTAGACCCCACCTGCCTTCAGGATGCCAAGTATACCTATTACCATCTCCAGGGAGCGTTCTAGGTGAACACCCACCAGTACATCGGGAGCAACACCTAGCTTCTGTAGATGGTGCGCAAGTTGGTTAGCGCGTTGATTGAGACTCTGGTAAGTTAAAGACTTGTCTTCAAAAACTAGTGCGATCGCCTCTGGTGTCAATTCAACCTGACTCTCAAACATTTGATGAATGCAAAGAGCCTCTGGGTAGTTTCTTTGGGTATCGTTCCACTCAACCAACTGCTGATGTTGCTCCTGAAGGGGGAGAAGACACACAGTCTCGTGGCGTTTATACGGCTCACTGGTCATAGCTGTGAGAGTCTTAGCATAATAGCTGCTGAGATTTCCCAACTGCTCGTGACTGATCTGCTCAACGTTACAGACTAAATCAAGCTGTGTGCGCTTTGAAAGTGGATTTTGACTAAACTCAGACCTTAGCGTGAAGTGCGTCTGCTCAAAACCTCTAGCACCGAGAATTTCTAAACCTTTAAACTTTTGAAGATTCTCAAAAACATGAAAGTGAGTGTAGTTAAAGACTGTCTCGATCAGCGGCTGTCCACTTCGACCTTTTTGCAACTCAGCCAATGGATAACGCCGGAAAGGTAACAAATCCAGTTCGGCTTTAAATGTTTCTTGTATAAGGTTTATCCATGTCCCTTCTGATAATTTCAAACGAAATGGCACAGTGTTAAGGTGCATTCCAATTGTCTGCTCTCCTTCAGCCTCTTCTAGCCGACCGTTAGACTCAAGACCTGTGAGTACATCTGGCTGACCACTCAGTAGACTCATCACTTTCAGATGTGCAGCTAGCAATACATGTTTGAGCGGAACTCCTGCAAGCAAGGCTAGTTTCTTCAGTTCGTCTGATAACTCAGGGGAGATCGGGACATCTTGTACAGCGATCTGGGGAGTGTGGGTTGCGTCAAGACAGGGAGTCCAGCGAGGCAATGTTGTGACAACGCAGTTGCTCAAGTTTTGCTTCCAGAAGTGCTGACATTCTGTAGACTCGATGTTCCTGCGGTCCAAAGCCACAAAATCACGATATTTCACAGTGGGGGGTGACTCAGTAGGAGGGGTTTCACCATTGAGGAGACAGCAATAGCGGTGGAGTAATTCTGTCAATAAAGAAGCTGTGCTCCAGCCGTCAAGAATGGAATCGTGAAAGCATGGGATGAGATGGAAGCTATCATCAGTGAGGCGATGAATGTAAAAGCGGGCAAGAGGGGGACGGGTCCAATCGAAATGTCGGCTTTTTTCTTCTTCCATCCAACTAGTCTGTGCTTCACTTTGTTGATCAGGCGATAGAGAGCGCCAGTCCTCTATTTGTACTGGCACTTCAACTGTCTGATGAACCAACTGCAAGGGTTCAGTAAAGTTGGTGAGGTCAAACGAGGTTCGCAATATGGCATGACGAGCGACAAGCTGTTGCACAGCCATTTGAAAGCATTGAATGTCTAAAGAAAGGCGCAAATGATAGAACAGTATATCATGATACAATGGTGTATCTGGACAGCATTGACAGTGGAAAATGATTCCAGCTTGGATTCTGGCTAGGGGATAGGCGTCCTCTATATTGCTGGGTAACTTTTGACGATCCTCATCAGAAATCAGGCTGAAGGCTTCTGTTTTGACTGTCGGTAGGGAGCTAGGCTCAGCAAGACTGACGAACTGCACCAGTTCATGGATTGTCTGATGTCGAAAAAGCTGCTGAATTGAAAAGTTCAAGCCTCTTTCTTGAGCTTTAGCTTGTACCTGAATGCTACGGATGGAATCACCGCCCAACTCAAAAAAGTTGTCGTGGATACCCACTGGGGTGACTCCCAGAACCTGTGTCCAAATCTGTGCTAGTGTCTCTTCGACTGGGGTTTGAGGAGCCACGAAAGCTTCTTCTAGAGCAGGTCGCGCTTCATTGGGATCTGGAAGCGATCGCTGGTCTATCTTACCACTCGGCGTCAAGGGCAGTGTGTTTAGCACTACAAAAGCTGAGGGGATCATGTAGTCAGGCAACTTCCCTTTGAGAAAGCGGCGCAACTCAGTAGTCGTGGGTGTAGATTTTGGATGACAGACACAATAGGCAACTAACCGCTTATCAACAGATTTAGCATCAAAATCAAATAATTTTCCTTTGATGAAACGCCGCAACTCAGAAACAGTAGATGCCGACTCCCGATCAGTCTCTAGATCGTTTAAGGAGCGTTTTTCGCTCTTATTTTCCTCCCGGATCGCAACAGTGGCTTCTTCTACATCTGGATGTAGACGTAGTGCAGTCTCAATTTCTCCTAACTCGATGCGGAAACCACGAATCTTTACTTGGTGGTCAATACGTCCGAGATACTTAATATCTCCATTCGTGAGATATCGAGCCAGATCTCCTGTCTTGTACAGGCGTGCTCCTGGTTCATGACTAAAGGGGTGGGGAATAAACCGTTCGGCAACTAGTTCAGGTCGATTGAGGTAACCACGAGCTAAGCCAGCACCCCCGATGTACATCTCACCAGGAAGTCCGACAGGAACAGGCTGCAATTTCTGATTGAAAAGGTAGATTTGTAGGTCAGGAATGCAGCCCCCAATGAGACTACCTGAAGCCTTTGTTAAATCGGCTATTGTGATTAGACGATAAGTAACGTGTACGGTTGTTTCTGTGATGCCATACATGTTGACTACTTGAGGAGACTGATCCCCGTATCGATCAAACCACGGTTTCAAGCTTTGTAAATCAAGAGCTTCTCCACCAAAAATTATCCAACGTAGAGCGAGTGCTTTGTGAGGATTGGAAGTTTGTTCTGCTTGAATGATCTGGCGAAAGGCTGATGGGATCTGGTTGAGAACTGTCACTTGTTCTGTATACAGCAATTTCCAGAATAAATCAGGTGAATGGGTCACACATTGGGGAACCACCACCAGCTTTCCACCATAGAGGAGAGCACCCCAAATTTCCCAAACCGAGAAGTCGAATGCGTAGGAGTGAAAGTTTGTCCACACATCGCGCTCATCAAAATTGAACCAAGACTGAGTGGTTGTAAACAGACGAACTACATTGATATGGTTGACTAAAACACCTTTGGGCGTACCTGTAGAGCCGGAGGTGTAAATCACGTAAGCCAGATTTTTGCTCGTTACTCGGCTAGAAGTGTTTGCTTTGCTTTGTTGGGAAATGACCTCCCAATCTGTGTCTAAGCAGACGACTGGCGCTCTTTGCTCAGGTAGATTTTTAACCAAGTGTCAGTAAATCGCAAAGTTTTGCTTAACGGCGATCGCCAATTCCCGTCTACGTATAGCTTAGTCTTAAATTATACTTTTATTCATAAATAAAACTTATAATTATTG
>JAJPJF010000042.1 GCA_021324415.1 Nostocales cyanobacterium Centralia_MAG_434 | reverse complement strand
GCTCCTCCTTCATTGATTGGTAAGCTTTGTGCAAATCATCCAAGCTTTGTCTGGCATCGCTCAAAGAAATTGCTGGATCATCCCATAGACCAAGTTCTAGGAGTTGGGCGAAGTCGTCAGTTGCAGCTATTTGGTCTAGGGCTTTTTGGGCATTGAGAATTAGAGTGTTAAAGTCCATTAGACAGCCTCCTTATGCTTTTGCTGTTCAAGAATGCGATTGACTCGTAATTTGGATTCAGTGAGAAAGTAGAGAGCACTGCCAACAGAATTATCAAGGCTATTTGGTTCCTGAGTCTGGGTGAGTATATGTAGGAAACCACGGCTTTGATAAATGCGGTTCAAGTCGGAGTGAATTCGCTTTAGTGTAATTTGTACGTCTTCTGCGTCCATAAGTTTAAAGATTTTGTATTTTGTAGATTGATTGCTGTGGTTGAGGACAACAAGGTGTAAAAGCTAGTCCTAGTAAAGTGCCGAGAAGTATCGCTAACCCACTGCCCATTAATAGGATTGCAAGCATCTGATTTCTAATTAGCCACTCGTTCATTGTTCTGTTGTTGTGGAAAGCTTATTTGAGGTACTTTCTCAGGATGAATGCAGCGAACTGTAACTACAGCTAAAAAGCTTCCAAGTGTCCCGAAAACTAAGATTTTGTAGAGCAGTTTCATTGGTGGTGGAGGGTTATAAATTCGCTCTAGCTCCTCCCGTTGCTCTTTAACGTCTATGTCTGCCATATAACCAAAGTGCTCCCGCTACTGCTATTCCCGCCAAAGCTGGAGGGCAAATTAGACCAGTCACTACAGCTGAATAGACTCCACCCATTATCAAACCTGCCGAACCTGTTTCACGTGCGATCGCTGCAACCATTGTTTGTTCTCCTTCGAGCTTTTCAAAGTACTTTTGGTAGATAAAAGCAGTTGCATAGATGGAATGAACGACAACCGCCTTAGCTAAAAACTCTCCAAGATCTAGACCTTGCTGATATCCAATTGAGCGAAAAGTGAAGTCATCTTGGTTAGCTGTTCCTGGGTTTTCGTGTGCAACTTTCCCAGTGAGGATGATTCGCTTTGCTGTTGGGCTTTTTGATTAGCTCGAATGCGGTTTAAAGACTGCTCTAGCTCAACTTCCAACCCTGCAAAGGTTGCATTTAAATGTGCCTCCGTACGCGCTAAAAAGCCTGTTTTTAGGGCACTAAATGCAGCGTCTGATAGTTCTACCCCTGCTAAGGTATTTACCTGTTGAGTACCTGCAATTAGCGTATCCTTAACTCCCATTGATACCTGAGGGATAAAGTTAGTGCTAGGAGTAATATTTGAGTCGTTGGGAGGGGTATCAAGGGAAGAGGGAGGAACATCACTTGGTGGTGCCAAGTCTCCTCCAACATCTGTAACATCCTCTGTGATTGGTTGTGAATCAACATTGAATTCATTCACATCCAATTCACTTTCATTCACAGTAGGCTCACTCTGAACATCTTCAGATGCTAGTAGGGCAAGGTTTTCGAGTGGCTTGAGAAAGTCTCTGAGTAAGCCTAAAGACTTTTGAGTAAGTGTGTCGTACTTCTCGGGGTTAGCTAATTCGTCAGGAACCTTCTTCTTTTGTTGTTGCAATGAATCGGCTAATTCTGTAATTTTGGCATTCAGATCTTCAATTGTTGCCAGATTAAGCAGCTGTAGCACTTCTGGTTTTGCGATTTTGATGGTAGACATATGCGTTAAATCCCTTTTCTGAAAATTGTTCTGGTTTTTCAATAAATAGGAGACGAGCTATGGACTTTGAGGTATATCCCTTAGTTTTGAAGTTCCGAACTTGAACCAATAGCCAAATGAGGTATGGGGTTAATTCGACTGCCTCCAATTTTGCTGGATTATCTGAGTAATAGTACTTACCCGCATCTGGCACCCACTGCTTAATGAGAAGTTCATCGTCTCTTAAAGTGTTGTAGTGGCACCCCAGCAATCGAGACAATTCACGGCGGGTAAGCTTGCGGTCTGGGGTTTCATCTAGTTCATAGGTAATCGTGAAGCCCATAATTTAGATGTAGAAAGAGTTTTGAGTGTTGGTTGTGTGTTAACTGTGATTGCTGTGAGTCTAATGTGTCCGTCTTGTGAGTACTTATTGCGCTAAAATCCCCTTAAATCATTACTGGGCAAGCTTTTGGGCGATTCACAGTCTAGATTTTTTGTGAGTGGGAGGTGTTGTCATCTCTTGCTCACAATGCTATACTAGCACGTATACAGCACACGTCAACCCTAATAAATGCCAATTTAAATTTTTCTAGGCACAATTGAGCATACGGAGAGATAATGGAGGCACAAATAATGCTATTTAATATGACAAAAAGACTAGCTGTCTATTTACCTGATGGAATATATGAATTTTTAGAGCGCTGGGCTGGAAATGAACGACGGTCAGTAAGTAATTTAGCTGCTGTCCTTTTAGAGCAGTCTGTGCGAAGTCGAGAAAACTGGGAACTTTCTATACAAAAAGCCAACAAAGATACACCCCATGACCACCAACCAACCTGAGAACAGCGATCGCCATCAATGAATGAAAGTGAAAAGCCAAAACAGGAACCACAGACATCTGGCTATGATTGGCGTGATCCATCAAAGCCTCGCAATCCTGAAGATGATGTAATCGTCGATGGTTGGCGGCGGCGTGATGATGGCACCTTTGAAAAAGTTGGTGAAACCAAACAGGATACTCAACAGGAGGAAAAGCAATGACATCTTTTATATGTGATCAGTTAATAGATTTTGATGCATCTGTTGCCTATGAATCTCAGAATGTTGAGGGGTTAATAAATCAAATACAAGATGCTGTAGCAGAAAACGGCGGCCGAAAAGTGGTTATCTTGCTAAGAAGTGGGCACTACTTAACTACAAAAGCATTCGCTACCTTGTACGATTACATCCGTACCCAATCTACAAACAATATTGTGTTTGTACTGGTTTCTACAGATAAGTCTAAAATCTTTCCACCTTTGCTAAGCCTGCTCCAAAGTGAGCAAGTAGATTTTAATGCTGCATAAAAATGCTCAATAGACAACATAAAAATGGACAAACCCATACCTAAAAAGCCAGTTCAAAAACTAGAACTTGTTGCTCAATATGCTGATTCAGAAAACAATCAGGATAAGCCAATTACTACAAAAGAGGGCGAAAACTGGCGCATTGATATCTTCTCGCATCCCGTTGTTAAGTCCCGCTTTTCCTACAAGTTGACTATCAACAATAGAGTACGGATACACCCAAGCCCCATAAGCGACGAGCAACCTTATCTATTTGGTTGCTTCAGTAGTCCCCAAGAAGCGATCGCGGCAGGATTAGAGGAGGTGGAGGAATAAATATAAACCACTGCACTATGCGTAATTTAGATATTGAGGACAAAAAAGTGACATATACCTACCGATGCTATCCCCAGACCCATGCAAATCTGAACCAGATTGCACAGCAAGTTGGCACAATACGATCACGCCTTATTCGAGACGCGATTGAGATCTATATAAGCCAGATAAAGAAGTAAGGGTGTTGTTCTACTACACTGCACAAGAACTTGCGATCGCCTGCCAGTGGTCAACACCACTATAAAGATAAAATTCTCTTACTTCCAGATTAACACCCGCGACCGCTACAAAACAAGGAAAAAGTACGCATTAGGCGTATTTCCAAGCATTTTAGTTCTTGTGCGTTAGTAGAAAAGCACCTTGAGTCCATTGATTCAAGGATGAAAAAACGTGTACTACAAACACACTACTAGTATATATCATAATTCCGACGTTCCTACCCCACTCCCCTCCCTGTGTCGAATATGCGGCTATGAACGGGGGCTGCCTCTGCCAATCAGCATCAATAGCTGGTATCTAGCTTGCGGTTCGTGCAACACAACGATCAGCCCAGTGTCCAGCAGTGGGGAGGTAGACCCATGAGGACAACTCCTCAAAAAAATCTAGACAGGTATAACAAACATGAGAAGAAATTTTGTAGAAGAGATGCAATCTCTAGACGTAGATCCACACCGCAGGGTACTGGAATCCAAGGCAGTGGATGCATTGGTCAGCAGTGGGATGAAAAGAGGCAAGGCGATCGCCTTTGTCAAAACATTGAAAGACATAGCAATCGATCCACAGACTGGGGAGATATTAATGATTCCTTCCAAATAACCATACATTTACTGGGTGCATGTCAATACGTAATTAAAAACTTTGTAGCTGGTGGTTATGGTAACCGCTGGTCCGTTTGGCGTGACAGAAAAGGAGAAATTTTATTATGACCAGCACTAATAAACTGGAAACATTTGATATTCGAAACTTTTTAGATCGCCTAACCCCAGCTAAAGAGAAAAATAAGTTTATTTGCCCAGTATGTGAAGGTAACGATTTAGGCATTGACCCAAACACAGGCGCTTACCAATGCTTTAACGGTTGCACCTGTAAAGATATTCGAGAGGCGATTCGACCATGGGATGAGGCAATGGAGGATCTGCAGCAGCAGAAGTCACGATCTGTTAGTAGTTCCTATTCGTCTAAACCCAAAAAACAACAAAATACCAAAAATTCAAGTCAAAAACAGAAACTCAAGTCAATCCCATTGCCAGAGGGTAGGTTAGCGATCGCCCGATTGGCTGAAACTCCGACTGATGTCCCTCAGCCAGTTAAGCCACAAATCGTTTCAAAGTCGGTTCGGCAGATATTTGTAAATAAGGGTGCGACACCTGAGGAGATACAAAAAATTAAAGTCATCACCTATGACTATGGAGATCAAAAGTTTGTCCATCGCTACGAGTGCCCCATAGCCGCGATTGACAAGGGTTACGAGAAGACCTTTTTAGTTAGTCGGGTGGATGAATCAGGTAAAACCGCATGGAACAAAGGCGCGTATGCTTGGGCAGGATATCGCCAAGCCGAGGCGATCGCGGCATTAAAGGCTATTGAAGATGACACTATTCCAGTGCTACTTTCACATGAGGGTGAAGGTTGTCTTGAGGCAGCTAGAGGGGAAAGGCTAGCTGGTATCACATTCCAAGGAGGAGCTAAGTTAGATGATTTGATTTGTATCTTAAATGATGTCAAATCCCAAATGGGAGATAGATTATTTATTTTGGCCCATTGCCAAGACAATGACCAAGCAGGACTTAAGAAATCTGAGACTATTGGTGAGGCTTGCGCTCGGTGTGGTATTGCCTTTGTTGCGATAGACTTAAAGCGGATCAAATTAGATCTACCGGAAAAGGGAGACGTCGTAGACATTCTAACAGCTGGTATGACTGGAGATGACTTAGCACAAGAGATACTCAAAGAGATTGAGCGAATTAGAGCAGCAGAAGCAATTGATTCTATAAATGATGATGAAGATGATGAGGAACTAGAAGATGAAGACACTCTTCATCCAGAGGCTTTTTACAAAAGTATTTGCAAATCTCTTGGATTAGATTTCAATAACTGCGTCAGTGCGCAAAGCTTCGATCTGTGGGTATATCATCGGATTTTTACTGGCGCAGAAAACTGGAGAGTTATTGACAGTGCTTTTTATCGTTGGTCAGAAGTACGGCAGATTTGGGAACATCAGAATGACGTAGTAGTTTTGTCTATGATTGCTGATGCTGGAGGGCAAGCATTTAGGTTGTCTCACACCAAAACCTTTGGGTGGCAAGTTACCTACCCCTACGGAACTGATGGACATAAAAAAAGTGCTTTTGGGTATGCAAAAAGTCGTTTAGAACGCCCGGAACCACTACCAGCAAATAACCATCTTTTAGCTTTTAAAAATTGTGTAGTGGATTTAAGAACAGGGGAGCAAATGCCCCACGACAAAAAATATTACCTTACTAATATGGTTCCTCTGGATTACCATGCAAATGCAGAATGCCCAGAAGTATTTCGTCAATTTATTGCCGATTCTTTTGGTGAGGAGATGTTAGAGGTAATCAGAGCGTTTAGTGGAGCATTTCTAGATCCAACTGCCCCCTATGGGAGATTCCCTCATTTAATTGGACAGTCTGGAGGAGGTAAAGGAACTTTAGGACGGTTTTGGGGTAATCTGTTTGGGGAATCCGGATCTGGATCGGCTAGCGGTTTTGGTGATTTATCCTCACCTGAAGGCAGGCATCAATTTTTAACTGGTAAAAGAATTTTCGGATTTCCGGACTTGGGTGGTCATCAGCAGGGAGTCAGAAGTTTTTATGAGTTAATTGATAATGGTCCATTGACTGGACGCGCTCTTTTTAGTCCAGTTGCTTACAGTAAGCAATGGTTCACTAGGTTTTGGGTAGCTAGTGTGGATCACTTGCAGATTGAAAACGCGGGTGATGGGTGGGCTCGCAGGGCTTATCCTATACCTGTCAAAAGCCGGAACGTGGTGCCAGATCCAGATTTAAGGCAAAAACTTGAAGAGGTTAAGGCGGAAGTTATATCTTGGGCATTAGCTATGCCACGAGAGGAGCGCGATCGCATTTTATTGTCGCCTCCCGATAGAGAGCGTGCAATTAATGCCCAACTCGATGCGGCATTGTATGGAGACAGTACAAAAAGCTTTGTTGATTTGTGCTTACGACCCACCAAAGAACAAGTGAGCGTATCACACGATTTACTCCACAGCTGGTATGTATGCTATTGCAAGCAACACGGTTACACTCCATTGGGAATGTCTAAGTTCATTTCACATCTAAAAACAATACTCCCGAGACATTTTGTGGACAGACATTGGACGCCTACTGTTAATGGTAAGCGGCAGCGAATAGCAGCACACTGGGAAAATATTGTGTCACTGCCGGGCGCATTTATGAGTTGGTTGCCTGGGGGTGGCAGTGGGGAAAATTCTGCTCCTCCCGTACAAGAACAATGGGATTGTATCAAGAGAAATTGTAGAGAGGGTGGCTTGGAAGAATTTGAGGATTTTTGGAAGCCATCTAGCGAACAATCAATTGAGCAGATAGTTATTGATTCAACGCCAACAGTTAATGATGCGATACCAACAGTTATTGATTCAACGCCAACAGTTAATGATGCGATACCAACAGTTATTGATTCAACGCCAACAG
>JAJPJF010000482.1 GCA_021324415.1 Nostocales cyanobacterium Centralia_MAG_434 | reverse complement strand
TACCAGAGGAGAAGAAGTTAGACCCAGATAGCATTGTTAGGTTATGCAAAAAATCTGAGGTCAACCGAGCCATTTTCTTTGGACCATTAAACGCATGGTTCCCTGCTCCTAAGATGGAGAATTACTCAGGATTTGATCGCGACACACGGACTTTCTTGCCTGGATTTGAGCCACCAAAACGAGACAAGCTTGCTAGTGATTTTAAGGCGATCGCATCTCTTGAAGAAGCATTAAAAAGTGACTCACCTACCATGGTTGATAGGAAATTATCAGCGCCAGCATTGATGCTACTTGAATACTTTAATAATGCTTCTAAAAAAGAGCCGAAATCAATAAGGGACTTGAAGCAATCGAACAAGCTTAGAGATTTAGAGCCAAGAGATTTGCTATTAGCTTTACATGAATTAGTAAAAGGAGGTGAGTTAATTTTTGATATAGAAGGTAACTACCTCAAGTCGGACTGGCAGTAATTGTTAACCCGTGTTGTGGTAGCTCTGCAAAAATGTGTTCTTACCCCGAAAATGCCCTACCACAGCCCTACCACAACAACTACCACAATTGTGGTAACCCTTGCATAGCAAGTGTGGTAGCCTACCACAAGCCCTACCACACTGTGGTAATGAACTACCACAAGTCTTTGATTTGTGGTAAGTCATACAGGATAAAGATTTCAGGCTATTTTACCCCCAAAAACGCTGTGGTAGAAATCATCAAGCGATCAACTGTCTACCACAAATGATTTTTATTAGGAGAAACCTGAATGACTATTGATTAGGAAATAGGAAAAGTGAAAGATAGGTATGCTATCAAGGTTAACGGAATTAATGTCGTAATCATGTTTAATGAGCAAGACGCACAAAAATTAAAGTATGAATTAGTTGCAATTGATTACAAAGTAAGATTTTACGAAGATAAAGAAACCGGAGTCTACATTATAGGATTCATAGAATAATGGGATATTCAAACGAATATTTGGCTTATATCAAATCACTCCAGTGGTATTCAAAATCAAAAAAGTGTGAATCAATGTCCGGTTACAGGTGTGTTTTATTCTTTTGGTTGTGAGCGCACTACTGCCACCATTTGCACTATCACAATTTTCAGCATGAAATACCATTAAGAGATACCGTGCTATTATCAATATCAGCACATAAATTAGTTCATTTACCCTTATTTTGGAAAACTAGGTTACGCCCATTTATTAATATGATGCTTCGATTACTGTTTAGGCACTTACCAGTAATAAAATGAAAGCGCCTTATTACCACGAATAACCTACTGTGCTCTGGAATTAGGCCACTTGAAAAAGGGCAGCCTTGTTACACCACTAATTAGTTCGAACACCAACTGATCAACCACAGAAGGCGTGGGAGCTGATATCAAGGGAAAGGGCAGGCTTCATTAAAACTAATCAATCAGAACACCAAACAAACCAACATTCCAAGCCTGCCCTTTCCCTAAGGGCAAAATTCCAAACCCTTTTTCTCGGCATCGGCTCCCTCACAGATCAACCAACAAAGGCGCTTTCATTTTATTTTTTGGATCTCCCTTACCTTTTGGGTGGTGATGGCACTGTTTTTACCAAGTAAACAATCAAAAAGGTAGTGAAATGAGTTCAAAATTAGAAGATAAGTTTTTGAGCAAATGGAACCAACTTTATCCAGCACTTCCGCTAATACCCGAATATTACTTTTGCAAACCAAGACGTTTTCGGGCTGACTTTGCACACGTTGAAACAATGACTTTAATTGATATTCAAGGTGGTGTTTGGATGGGAGGGAAGTCCAAACATTCATCGGGTGTAGGAATCACTAGGGATTGTGAAAAGCTGTTTTTGGCTAATACCAATGGGTTTGCCATGTTTTACCTCACCTCGAACATGATCGCAGATGAAAGCAATCAATACTTAAAAGGCATAGCTCACTTCATCATCTCGCAGTTGGTCAAAGTGCGACATAGCGCATAAACCAAAAGCCAGATTGTAGTGGGTGGCAATCTGGTTTTTGGTTAGACTAGGTTCTCCACATCGTACACGAGCTGTGATCGCCAATTGTCCCCGTACTTCTTTTTGTATTCATCCTGCCAATCAGCGCTCACGCGAAAACTTAATGTGGGCTTAGCCGGCTTTTTCTCAATTGCAAATCTACCATCTACCCTTCCCCTTTCCGACTTCCTTTTGAACGCTCCCTCCGGCATTGGTGGGTTATCGCCTAGAGATTCAATAGCACTTTTAAGATCTGCCTTCCAGTTGTCACCATGTCGCACTTTGTAATTTGCGAGCCACTCAAAGTCAACTCGAAAGTTTAGTGCAACCTTTGGGCGATCGCCAGTTCTGCCAAATTTACCCGACTCCCGCTGCTGGTCCTTCCACCTTGTATTGGGTGTTTTCCCTTCCTGCTGCCTAAGCATATTATCGCTACATACACTATACCCTTATAGTATCTCGCAAATCGCCGCGTACATCGATAAGTTTTACTGATAGCAGTAGCGTAAATATGCGAAAAATATCATAGAAGATTCTTTGCGATACTTTTCAAATCATCGCGTACAACGGCTAAAATAAATATGTAAGCAAAAGGCGGTTACTGACACCGCCCAAAAGGAAATAAATCAATCTATGCCAACACTATCACAAACCCCTATCACCAGACCAAGCCCACTTAATGAATATGAGCGTGAACTAATTGTGATCGCAATTAGTTTTGCTCAAGATATCGACGCTGTCACAGCCAATGATATTTGGACAATTCGCAATGAAGCCAGCGTAACTTGGGTTCACCTTCGAAATGGTAAGCAATTACCTTTTGACCGCAAGCAGTTCTCAGATGTATTGCAAAGTGCCAAAAAGGAATATGCTGCACGCCGTACCGCGGGCCACTACGACAATGGCGGCAAGGTTGCTCGCAATCTCAAACAAGGTGACATCGTTAAACATGATGGTCAGCAGTGGGAAGTGAAATCAATTTACATGATTCACAATCTAAACGTTCATCAAACAAACCACTGCTATGTACGCTTCTATCTTGTCCTAGTCAGTCGTGAGCAAACTACTGTACTCTGTCCCATGTCCGAGGCTGTTTTTGAGGTAGTCGCTCAACCTCAACTTCAATCAAAAAGTTGTAACAACTTTTCTGCGCTAATCAACAACTCAATCAATTACCCGGAGGTAGCAATAATATTTAAACATGTCACGAGTGGACCCAATCAAAAAAGAAGTTCAGCAATTAATAAACAACTTCCACGATGAAACAGAAGGCGGAATCAAAACAGTGAGTGTATCGTTGTTTGGATGTATGCCAGTAAAACCTGGTTTTCTGTCGAACCTCAGCGTGGTGCTAGTGAGAGAGAGCGGGTTGAAGAATTGTCACTACAAAGAGAGAGCCGGGAGTGGCGGCGGGTAAAGCAAGGGTGCAACATGCGAATGTCGAAAGCAGCAAGGGAGAGGGGGCGATCGCCTTTGGTACTGGTCCTGGGGTGATTGTCAAAGATAAAGGAGTGCCGACGGTGAGGTGAAGTGCTGTTGTTCCATAGCACAGAATGAGCAAAAAACACGATGCGAATTGATTTGGAATCAAAAATGATGAGGCTCATACCCATAAACTAAAGTTACTGGCTAACTTAACGTATAAGTGTAATCCTGTAAAGAACTTGTAACACTTTGTTTCTCTAGTAAAAAGCTAGTTAAATATTTGCATGTTAAATTACCTAAGTACTAAAATTTTCTAGTGTTAAGTTAACTTAGTGTTTTTATGTGTTAATGAATAAACACTCTAAAGCTTGGGTACTAAAATCCTCTGAAGGTCGAAGCAATCCTCGTGTTGTCAAAAAAACTAGAGCCAAATTTCCAAATAAAAAGCCCATACATAGAACACAAACTGCTAAATTACAAACACTTACTTTCTCCGTAATTAGCACCGCTTAAGTTAGGAAGTACGGTTGTACTGCCGATGATTGTGGGACTGATTTCTACAACAATTTTTTCTTATCTAGCGATCGCGTGGCTCCTTCGTTACCTGCAAACCCAAAATACTTGGATATTTGTTTGGTATCGTTTGGTATTTGGGATAGCAATTTTGGGTGTACTTGGTACAGGATTGTTAAAAAATAGCTAATGGCAAATCGGCTGAAAAACGGTATTTAATGCCACTTACGTACAAAATTTTGTAAGAATGGGTGGATCTTTCCTAGTTCTTGACTTTTGCCATCTAGAATCAAACTGCCAATCTAAATTTAAGTAATACTTTCCTCCGATTCAAGAAACTTCACAATGATGGACAGTTTGAGATTTGTTTGTTTAAGTGCTTTCAGCTTGACTATTATTGATTTGTTTTTGTTGAGTCTGTGTCTATCAGCTTGCTGGTTTTACTGCTATGCAATCTATGCTGCAATCACTTTTTTTTGCCGTTCCCATCTGATTGCTCAAGAGATACAGCCGGGGGTAAGCATCTTGAAGCCAATATGTGGACTTGATGATGAGGCTTACGAAAATCTTGCTTCTTTCTGCCAGCAGGACTATCCAGAGTACCAGATCATATTTGCAGTGCGCAATGCACAAGACCCTGGTATAGAAGTCGTGCAGAAAATTATCTACGACTTCCCTTGTTTGGATATTCAGTTAGTAGTGAGTGAGATCACAATTGGTACAAACTTAAAAGTAAGCAATTTGGCAAATGCAACCGCCCTTGCCAAGTACGAAATTCTGGTGATTGCCGATAGCGACATCCGAGTTGGGAGAGATTATCTACAGCGAATCATTCAACCACTACAAGACTCAAGCGTTGGTGTGGTTACTTGTCCGTATCGTTCTCGAGCGCGAGGGTATACAACAATTTTGGAGGCGCTCGGAAGCGCCACCGAATTCCATGCAGGAGTTTTAGTCGGCAGACAACTGGAGGACATAAACTTTGCCCTCGGTTCAACCATTGTGATCCGTAAACAGGTGCTGGAGGTAATCGGAGGATTTAGGGCGATTGCTGATTATCTTGAGGATGACTTCCAACTGGGATACCTACCAACTTTATCTGGTTATAAAGTTGTACTTTCAGACTATGTGGTTGAGCATGTCCTGACAACCAGCACTATTACGGATTCCATCCAACGCCAAATTCGGTGGGCACGTGGTACGCGAGTTTCTCGTCCTCTGGGCTATATAGGACTGATCTTTACTCATGGGACTGTCACTAGTTTGTTATTTGTGATCGCAACAGGAGGCTCATGGTTAGGCTGGGTTGGGCTGGGATTAACCTGGAGTACAAGGTTGGTAATGGCATGGGTGATAGGAGTCTGGTGGCTTCAAGATCCAACTACAAAAAAGTTTCTGTGGCTGATCCCTGTGCGTGATTTAATGAGCTTTGCCCTATGGTGCTACAGTTTTCTCGGAAATACCATCAAATGGCGTGGTCAAACACTGAGACTGACAAAAGACGGTCAGTTAGTTGGTGGCGAACTGCAAACATAAAAGTAAAATGAAAACGAACCAGACAGATGAAAACACAAGCTTGCTGAGCAAAGTTCCTGAGATAACTATTTATTTCTGGCTCATTAAGATTTTGTGCACTACAGTTGGAGAGACTGCCTCTGATTTTTTGAACGTCAGTCTTGGTCTTGGCTTAACTGGCACCTCCGTGATTATGGGAGCCTTGCTCCTGATTGCATTATTTTTTCAGTTTAAGGCGAAGAAATATATACCTGCCCTTTACTGGTTGACTGTTGTCCTGATTAGTATCTTTGGAACACTTTTTACGGACAATTTGACCGACAAATTGGGTATCCCTCTGGAAGTGAGCACAACTGTGTTCAGCCTTGCCCTAGCGCTGACCTTTGCCGTTTGGTTCTCCATTGAGAGAACACTCTCTATCCATTCAATCTTTACCTGGCGAAGGGAATCCTTTTACTGGTTAGCTATCCTTTTCACGTTTGCTCTAGGGACGGCAGTGGGAGACCTGATGGCAGAAAGCCTTGGTCTTGGCTACTTCATCACAGGGCTCATTGTAACTGTGGTAATTGCTTCAGTAACAATCGCTTGGAGATTCGGTCTGAACCATGTGTTGGCATTCTGGATTGCCTATATCCTGACGCGCCCACTAGGTGCTTCGTTGGGGGATTTCCTCTCTCAGTCCCCATCAAATGGTGGATTGGGGCTAGGTGCAACCGTCACAAGTGCAATATTTATTTCAGCGATTCTGCTGGCAATCATATTTGTCTCGATCACCAAGCGAGATTTAATAACCAGTCCATCAGCGAATGTAGAAACCAATAGAAAACGGTATACTGCTTTGTGGCAAGTCGTGTTGGCTTTGTCTGCTCTTGTGATCACAGCTGGGTCAGGCTACTATTGGCGTCATACCGAGCTTCAACATCAAGCAAAAATATCCACTTCGTCAACCTCACCTCTGGGAGATTTATCCAGCTTTCGGAAAATCGCAGAAGATACCTTGAGCTTTGTACGAGAAGGTAATTTGTCTGCTGCCACATCTCGCGTTAAGGATCTTGAAGTGGGCTGGGACAATGCAGAGGCTCGACTTAAACCGATGAATCCTTCTCAGTGGTCTTCGGTTGACAAGCGTATAGATAATGTTCTCAGACAACTGCGCGCTGAACATCAAGATCCAGCAGCATGTAAAACGTCATTAGAGTCACTAATTTTGACACTTGATGCTCAAGATCCTCGGCGGTAGAAGGAGGTAAATGCAACTGCCTTTGCCAAGTACAAAACTCTGGTGATTGCCGATCATTCAGTTCTTAGGGAGATCCTTAAAAATAAAATACCACACGAGTATTGGTTAATTCGTCGGCACACACAGATATGCGTTGTAAGAAGGCTGGTATTTTATTTCAAGGCTTGTGCCTTAGCTTGCAAACTTTGTCAAATGTTATTTAGACATCTCCAAAAACTCTCGAAGCTTCTTCCTGACTAAGTTCTAAGCTGTAAATACAGGTAACGCAGATTAACTGGTTTACACGATAAAATAAGACTCGGAGATATTTATTGATGTTAACACCCTCACAAAATATAGTAATGTGCGCTTCTTTTAAAAGAGTGAAATGGGATGTCTTTTCTCTGGTAAGATTAGGGCTTTAATTCGTAATCTTACTAATCCGCAAATGGTCAACATAACTTGCTCATATTTTTTAGAATTTAACCTGAATCTTTCTTGAATAACTCGAATATTTTCACGGAACGGATTCGATGTTCAACAAATATTCGTGATTGTGAGAACTTTTTATTTGTTTCTTTAGTGGGTGAGACAGGCGGCGATGCTCTTTCGATGACTTTGAAGCTCGGCTATGCCGTCAGCAGCTTGATCTTTCTTGGGTTCTTCTGTGTCACACTTGCTGCTCAAGTTACATCAAAGCGATACCACCCGTTCATTTATTGGGCCGTTGTAGTGGCAACCACGACTGTTGGCACGACAGTGTCAGACTACCTGGATCGCACTGTTGGACTCGGCTACGTGAAATCATCGATTACAATGTTGTGTGGCGTTCTTGTCGTCCTCTTCATATGGCGTCGCGTCACCGGAGCAATTGAATTCGAGAACATAACTACCAAGAAAAATGAGGTCTTCTATTGGGTGACGATTCTGGTATCAAACACGCTTGGCACGGCGCTCGGTGATTTCGTCGCTACAACTACAGGACTTGGATTCGAGCGTGGTGCGCTGGTGTTCGCTGGTCTGCTCGCACTCGTGGCGGCGGCGCACTTTTTCACAAATGTCCCGGACAGCACGCTCTTCTGGAGTGCATACGTTCTAACACAACCCTTTGGAGCCACACTCGGCGATACCCTAACTAAGCCTCACGCTGAAGGAGGCTTTGAACTGAGCCGCATCACCTCTTCGCTGGTGATCACGGGGCTCATGGTCGTAGGGATAGTTCTAACAGATAGAAGAGCGAGACGGTTGTTTGGCTTTTTTGCTCGAAAAAGAGTGTAAACAAACTGCTGCCTTGTATATATTAAGACAAGCGGCGGAAGATCAGGTTAACTCAAGGGTAAATGTACTGTAAAACAACTGCCAATACCCAACTGACTTGTGAGCGTGATCTCGCCGCCATGGTTTTGAGCAATAGTCATGGCGATCACCAATCCCAAACCAGAACCTCCAGAGTGATAAGATCTAGCCGCTGAGGCCCGCCAAAATCGCTCAAAAACTTGAGCGAGATGTTCTGGTGCGATTCCAATCCCTGTATCTATCACAGTTTATACTTAGAGAGCTTTTTTACCCCTGCGCTAACTTTTCAAACACCCTCTAAGCGTTTAGACAAATTAATGCCATCCAGAAGAGGCAGCATCAAATCCAACAAAATCAGGTCATAGGAAATTGTTGTAGCTTGTGACCATCCCTCTATGCCATCACTTGCTATATCGACAATGTGATACTGATGTTTTAAATCTTCAGCTAATGGTTTGGCAATTCGCTCATCATCTTCAACTATTAAAATTCTCATTGTTTAATAGACTCCAAACTGAACTACACCAACGGGAATTACTGTGCTCATTCCAACAAACTTGGCTCTAACAAAATAATCCCAGGCATTAGAAACACCATGAACATTTACATCGTTGAGAGAAACATTAAGAGTTGTTCCTGGGGAAACTGGCTGTGGGAAAGACATAACTATTTTATTTCCATTAACAACAATATTGGGCTCAAGGTTTGTGTGTGAATTATCAGATACTGCCATGTCCTTACCAACATCTAGCCCAGGGGGTATATTAAGTATCAACTGAGACACTTTGTTACTTGTTTGGGGAATCCATAGACTAAAAGATTGCCTAACAATATTGGCATTACTTGGTTTAACTATCTTAGGAAATTGTACTGCATTAACAATCTCGATAAAAGGTTCAGATGTTTTGATAGTTTTGGCCTGTGCTAAGAGGTTAAAAGAAGCAATAGCTAAAGTGAGTGCAGTAGTGTAAATCAGCCTTTTCACAAATTGTCTCCTTGTAAAAGTTGGTTGTTTTAAGATCTAGGTATTGTAAAACCACTCATTTCCAAATCCAAAAAACTAGATCTGAGAGTTACCAACTCCGAATACGGAATTGTGTTGAAGAAGGCAGCTATGCTGGAGGCAGCTATGCTGAAGGTTCCATTCAGATGGGGATTCTGACCCCACCTCGTGGGAGAGCCACCAAATTTCCAAGCCTGGTGGGGGTCTTAAACCCTTGCTTCCTCCGGTCGCGCAAAGGGTCCCTTGCATTCAGAAAGGGATAAATCCCTTCTAGCTTGAAAGTAGGGAGTGGGGAGTAGGAAGTAGGGAGTGGAAGAAATACCACTTTCATGCTTGGCGGTGAAACTTGTTTCATTGGGACTGCCTTCTAGCTTGAAAAGCAAACTTTGGCTAAAACCCAACAAGAGTATGTGGCTGTTGGTCGTTGAATGGCGACAGCCAAAACTAAAACATTGATTACGGGTTTAAATTACAACCTCAACAGGCTCGACACTAACCTGATAACCAAGTTTTTCTAGCTGCTTAATGAGCCGCTTTTTCTTAAGGTGAGGTTTCTCATGACGATCAAAGTAGGAAGCGCCCAGTTCCGAGTAAGGAGTATTGCGTTGAATCAGATAATATGCAATAACTAAAATCGAATGCGCAACGGCAATAGCTGCACGCTTAGCACCTCGTCTGGTAGACAAACGACGAAATTGGGCAGCAAGATAGGTATTGGTACGTGCCGCAGCATGAGCATCTCTTGTACAATCATCGAAACTATCATACTTTTCATCTTTGGTTGTGAGATTTTCTCATGAGGGACTGACTTGTAAGTAGGGTAAAGGGGGAATGAACAAACCTACTTACATGCCTGGCGGTGAAACTTGTTTCATTGGGACTGCCCTCTTCTCTCTGCCTTTCCTCGATAAAAACACTTAATTCCACTCTAGATAATAAATGTCAAGAACTTGAAAAGATTTGACTGAGTGTGCTTTTCCCCATTAATTGACGTGCGATTCGTTCAGCCGAAACTGGGGGGATGCTTGAGTTAGAAGAAACGCCCACAACTTCATGTCGCGCATCTCGGCTCAGAACCATATTAACGACAAAATGACATCCCACTTCTTTCCGAATTCTTGACTTTTAATGTCTATTGTAAAGTTATTTATTCCATAGCAGTACTATTTGAGGCTCTCACAGAGATCTGATGGGCTTTCCACTACGAATTGCTATAGCTCTTTTGAAAAAGGCTTTCCACTATGAAAATTTCCTCCAAAATTCTGTTGATAACTGTTTTTATCGGTGCTGTTTCCCAAAGAGCAGCTGAGGCGGCTCAATTACCATCCCATGTGATGGTTAGTATGACTCGCCCAGCTCTTGCTACCACAAAAACTAAGGTTAATCCTACACAACTAGCAGAGCAACAGCAGGATGTGAAGCCGGCAACAACTAAGACAACCAGTAACTCTAACAATGTCCCGACCGCCGTTATCCAAGTGGGTGAGTATGGAGAGAATATCTATGATGCAGCAAAGGCAAACAACTGGACACAGGCTAACTCCTACCTGATCTCCCTCAAGGATGCAGCTAAAAGACTGGACAACGAGAGCCGGATCAATGAGAATCCGAATGAAGACCAGCTCGATGGCGCGATCGCCACCCTAAATAAATCGGTTCCAGCTAAAGAGCAGCTAGCAACAATGCGTAGTGCTAATCAAGTAACTCTGCTAGCTACCAATCTGTCTGAACCGTTCAATCCACAAGTGCCAGTGGCAGTGGCTAAGCTTGACTATTACGGTCGCCAGTTAGAAATCGGGTCTAAGGCGAGGGACATGGTTGAGCTCCAACAGACGGCTAAAGACATCAGTCAAACCTGGAAGACAGTGCGTCCTACAGTCATGTCTGGTGGTGGTTCAACTCAAGCACAGAAATTCGATAGTTTGGTGGTGCTCTTAGAGGGGGCACATTCGTTCAACCAATATAGTCGTCTTGCCACTGCTTTGCTCAATCAAGTAGACAATCTCGAAAAAGTCTTCACGTCTTAACAGACACACTTTTAAACTGTCAGAGAATACCAATGCCCCAGAGAATACCAATGCCCCAGAGATTACCTCTAAAGGTTAGCTGTCTACTCTTACTCATGCTATCGGCTTGTAAAGCTTCATTTTCGACTCCTGCAGGGTCTAGTCAAGTATCTGCCACACCACTGCGCTTGCCAGTGGTTCATGTACAAAGTTCTAACTTACCTACTATAGTCACTATACCTGGGAATGTGAATGCTCTACCCAACGAGTCAGTAAAAGTGAGCCCTACTGTTGCAGGGACAATTATCGCTATTCCAGTGGCTCCAGGTCAACGGGTGCAGCGTGGTCAGGTGATTGCTGAACTCGACACTCGCCAGTCAAAGGCTCAGTTGAATCAGGCAACAGCTGCCCTAAAAGCAGCAGAGGAAAACGTCGCCCAAGCAAAGGCAAATTTGCAGTTAGCCAATAGCGACTTTGAACGCTATCGCACTCTTTACCAATCTGGGGCAATATCACAACAAACCTTTGCGACTTATAAAAATAAGGCGAGTGTTGCTCAATCGCAACTTAATGCTGCTATGGCTCAGGCACAACAAGCTCGTGCTTCGCGTAGCCAAGCTCAAAACCAACTCCAATACGACATAGTCCACAGCCCCATATCTGGAATCGTTGCCAGTCGCTTACTCCAAGTCGGTGATTCAGCTGCGGGCGCTGGGGCAAGTCCATCCACACCAATTGTGGAGATAGTAAACCTGGATACAATACTGGTCAATGCTAATCTGCCAGCAGATAAACCTGCAAATATCCGTGTTGGTGAAAATGCTCAAATCCGCAGTGTTGCCTTACCAGGAGTTACTTTTGATGGCACAGTCACTGCTATCAGCCCAGTTGTAGATCCCAAAAGCAATACTCTGAGTATCAAGATTCGTACTCCCAATCCTGGTGACAAGTTGAAGGTGGGTCAAGTTGTGTCAGTGTCAATCACGACAAGTGTGCATAAGGGAGCACTGACTGTGCCGCAAACGGCATTAGTGCCAGACCCAAATAACTCTCAGGAAAAAGTGGTTTACACCATCCAGGCGGGCAAGGCAAAACCTGTCCAAGTAAAAACGGGCATTCAGCAAGATGGGCAAGTTGAAATCTTGAGTGGACTTCAGCTAGGAGAAGCAGTTGTTGCTCAGGGAGCCTATGGTGTACCAGCAGGTACTGCTGTCAAAGCTGTTACGGAGGCAAAAAAGTGAGGGGTTACGCCAAACTACTGCAATCCCAGTCTAAAGCAATCTACCTGGTGTTTATCCTTATTGCTTTAGCAGGTATCCTGTCCTTCTTGAATCTGCCAAGCGGGATATATCCAGAACTATCCTTTCCCCGAATTGCTGTGACTGCGGAGGGTGGCGAAAGTTCACCAGAGCAGCTAGTACTGACAGTCACTCGTCCCTTAGAGGAAGCTGCAAGTCAAGTGTATGGGGTGGAACGGGTGCGCTCCACAACCATCCGGGGTGCAACAGAACTCTCTATTGAATTTCAACAAGGAACTGACATCCGTTATGCTCTTCAACAGCTACAGTCTCGCATTGCTGAAGTACGTAACACCCTACCTTCTGGTGTGAACTTGACCATTGAGCGGGTTACCCCTGCTATTTTCCCATTGCTGACCTACAATGTTAGCTCAGACACCTTAACTCTAGCAGATCTCCATACCATAGCTACTTACCAGATTCAGCCAAATCTCACCAAAGTCAAGGGAGTATCCAGGGTTCAAATTCAAGGAGGGGTTTCCTCTGAGGTGGAAGTGACCATCGACCCAGCTAAACTCAAGAGCAATGGTCTGTCGCTCACCCAGGTTGCTGATGCCGTAAAACGCTCTAATCAGGATCTCGTGGTTGGTAAGATAGACAAACTTGACCAGCAAAATTTGGTGATTGCTGCAGATCGGGCTATTGACCCTGCTGATTTAGGGGGCGTTGTCGTCACAACCCTTGCGCCTGGCAAATCAGTATTTCTGCGAGATCTGGGGCAGGTTTCAATGGGTCATGCTGTTCAGACCCAGATTGTGAGTGCCCACGGCAAACCTGGACTCACAATCAACATCTTTCGCCAACCCAACAGTAATGTCGTCGCGGTTGAGGCTGGAGTGCGTCAACAACTGAAGACTCTCCAGTCGAAACTGCCTTTTGGGGTGCAGATTCAACCTGCTTACAACGAATCGGGTCTGGTAATTGCAGCGATCGCCAATGTACGTGATTCCATTTTGATTGGTATTGTCCTGGTCATTATTGTACTGTACGTCTTTCTAAGGGAATGGCGCAGTACGGTCATAGCAGCTTTAACTATCCCCTTGTCGGCGCTGGCTGCCTTTATCGTCCTGGCACTGCTGCACAAGAGTCTTAACCTGATGTCTTTAGGAGGACTAGCTGTAGCCATTGGCTTAGTGATTGACGATGCTATTGTCGTGATTGAAAACATTGACCGCCAATTGAAAAAGAAACTGAAGCCACGGGCGGCGGCGGCGGCGGCGATGGAGGAGCTAGTGGGTCCAGTCTCCAGTTCTACAGCCACGACTGTAGCAGTTTTTTTACCTTTGGGTCAGCTATCAGGAGTGGCAGGTCAGTTTTTTATTAGCCTTACTATCACCCTTGCTGCTGCTGTGATCTTCTCGCTGGTGTTGGCTTTCACCTTAACTCCTTTATTGGCCGCTCAGTGGCTTAAAGCAGACAAAACCCACGAACAACTGACAATCATAGCTCGTCTGGATGCTTGGTATGCACGTCTATTACGCCGAGTGCTGCAAAAACCAATTCTTTGTGGCATCATTGCCCTCGTTTTGGTTGTAAGTGGAGTGGGAATTTTTCAGCAGCTAGGAACAGATTTTTTGCCCAGTTTCGATGAAGGCAGCTACATTCTAGATTACCTTGCCCCATCGGGAACATCTCTGGCTGAGACCAATGTTTTGGCTTCTAAACTAGAAGCGATTCTAGCTAAAACCCCTGAAGTCGTGACTTGGACAAGGCGGACTGGAGCACAAAGTGGTCTTTCGATTACACAACCCAACACAGGTGATATTCTGGTCATCCTCAAACCCCAAAAGCAGCGTCAAAGGAGCATCTTCCAAATCTTCAAAAGTCAGCGCCAGCAAATAGACCAACAAGTGCCTCAATTACAAACTGATTTTCACCAACTCCTTCAAGATGAACTCAATGATCTGTCTGGTTCGTCAACCCCCATTCGCGAGTTCATCTTTGGCTCAGACCCGACAAAGCTGATCAACTCTGCTGACCAAGCCAACAAGCGTATCCAGAATATTCCAGGTTTAGTAGACTTAGCGACTAATGGTACCAAAGTTGTTCCTGAGCAGGATGTACACGTCAATTCAATGCAGGCTGGTCAGTTGGGTTTGAAGCCAGAGGATGTGGCGCTTCAAGTACAGAATGCGCTGCTAGGTAATGTTGCTACCCAACTTCGCCAAGGAGACCATTTAGTTAATGTGCGTGTACACTTCATCAACAGTGCAAACTATAATCCACAGCAACTAGCCCAGTTACCAATCATCGGTACGAGCGGTCAAATCCTACCGCTTTCTGCCGTTGCTACAATTACCCCTAACACCACACTCGAGCAGATCTTGCGCCAGAATCAGCAACGCTACGTCTCGATTGAGGCAAATTTACAGGGACGAAGCCTAGGTGCAGTAGCACAAGATGTTAAGAAACACCTCCAAGGTCTACAGTTACCTTCTGGTTACTCTTTGTCAGATGCTGGGCTGAATGTTAGCCAACAGCAGTCATTCCAGCAGCTGCTGTTGGTTTTGGGACTTGGAGTTTTCCTCGTCTACTTGGTACTCGTCATCCAATTCCGTTCCCTGACTCAGCCCCTAGCTATTTTTACCGCTCTTCCCTTGGCGCTGTTTGGGGTAGTTGTTGCTCTGTGGGTGACAAACACACCCCTCAACATTTCATCATTTATGGGAATTATTTTGCTTGTGGGGTTGGTAGTAAAAAACGGTATCATTTTACTTGAGTATACAAACCGCTTGCACTCACAAGGCAGATCTCTGGAAGAAGCACTTGTTAAGGCGGGTGAGGTTCGCTTACGACCCATCCTGATGACAACACTCTGTGCCATTTTGGGACTTTTACCTTTGGCACTGGGGTTGGGTGCGGGATCTGGATTGCAAAAGCCTTTAGCAATTTCTGTGATTGGAGGACTTTCTTTGTCTGCTGCTTTCACTTTAATCTTTGTGCCAGTTGTTTTTCGAGTCATCTCTCAATTTAGTCTGTCTGTGTTCTGGCGCAGATTCTTTCATCGCTAACTTTACCAATGTTTCTGCTGTGCTAGTTACATAATCTAATGACAATACACTGAGGGGAGAAATTGTCGGCATAAAAATTAGGGTTAAAAAACAATCTTATTAATGGTTTATTACTAATAGTCTATTTTTAAAGTAGGAATTTCAAAAATAGTTTTGTTTTTTCAACAAATTCTCTACCTTTTATATTTATCTTAAAACTATAATTACTCTGGAATAAACAATTAATCTCGGTTGAGGACTTTTTTTCTGGATTGCCTGGACAAAACATAAGATGGAAATGGAGAATCCTAAAATGGGCTACTATGATTTCAATGACAATTTCTGGTCACCAAAGATAGTTTATAGTCAAACAGCATCTTCACAGTCAAATTCAACACATATTCACAGTCAAATTCTATCAAGAATCTTAACAATAGTATGTTTTGCTGTGTGGACGTTCGTATTACTCAATATTTGGTCTATGTATATGCAAAATCAGAGAACAACTTCTTCACAGACTAACAGTTTTCGTACTCATTGCCTGATAACTAGACTGCGCGCTCCCTTGCAAATATATTGTCCAGATTATCCACTGAGCATTCAATAATACCACTATTAAGGACTCGAGAAGCAGGGTGGTTTCATACAGTGAGAGAAAAAATACACAAATCAATTAATACAAGAAAAAAGGCAGTAAGCTATTAAAAAGCTTAAACAACAGAGAAATCAGCAGTCATTATGTGAGAAAAAAGGGAAAAGTTGGATGGATGGTGATCAAGATGCAGATCATGATCCATCATATGAATGCACTGAGCATGATCAACAAAGTCGAGTTTTTTGAGCACTTTTGTAGATAGCCTACTTCTCGAGTCCTCAATAATGGTGTTGCTGAACTCATGATCAAGATGAGGAGCCTGCTCAATTTCACGCACTCTGGCAGTAATCATGATGAGAAATACGCTTGTATACAAAGTCATCTTTAAACAGTTACTTTTGTCACTCATAGCCAAGAGAAATAGTGATGTAAAATTTATCATGGAAAATTTCTAAAACTACATGCGCTCTCTACCCTGCATCGATTCGAGATACTGGTTTTGCCTCTGTGTCGCTAGCGTTTTTGGTACTAACACTGGCGACTTTGTTAGTGCTGAACTACACCTCGGGCACGTCGGCGGACTCCCCTGGCTGGCTGGGCTATTCGCGCTCATTCTCCTAATCGACCGAATTGTCCGTCGGCCCATACCACTGTGGTTCTGGTTTGCCATCATCACAGTGCGCACGGCGGCTACCAACGTCGGGGATATGTTCCATGATTGGCATATCGACTTCGCAGTCTCCATATCGGTGATTCTAGCACTGTTTGTTTGCGCGGTCTGGGTCTACCGCCGATTTTGTGATGCGGTGACTACCTTGGATAATACTGTCCGCGTAACACCGAGCTATTGGGTCTGTATGATGCTGGCTGGTGTCCTTGGCACCCTCGCGGGCGACTTTGCGTCCTTTCGGCTGCATCTGACGCCGCCAGGGGCCGCAGTGGTGGTAGGGTCGCTGGTAGTGATGATGCTTACAATAGGCCGACGGGGGAAAATTCTCGCACCATCGCTCTACTGGAGCACGGTGGCACTCATTCGCACTGCTGGCACTGCCGCTGGCGACGCCTTAGCCCACGTGCTGAGCCTGAGATGGAGCACCTTACTCACCGGTCTTGCTTTCCTGGTTCCCATCATCTCGTTCTACGGCATCGGTCAGCTGACGAGACGGTTGAACAAGTAAGCAATGGGACGGATGCTCGCCGCCCGATAACTCGGGTAATGCTACAGTTGTGAGAAATTTAGGGTGTAGGGTAACAAGTGCGTGCTGCCGTTGTCTGGGGATTTCGATAAATTTCTTCCTCACCACACCCCACTCCCCGTAGAAAAATCCTGTAGGAAACGAGCAAACCTTCTCAAAAAGCGCGAGAGACGCATTCATTATTGAGAATCCTTGCAAGAAGCTCGTGCTTTTTGAGTGCCTCAATCAAAGATCGTCGTTTTCCAAACAAGTAGCTCAAAGGTTTGCTCGTTTTGTTTTGTATGGATAAGTGCGTCCCCACACCCTGTATTTCTGATTTGTGAGAAATTCAGGATTAGCCCGCTGTGTTCTTGGTCGGGTTGGTGCTGTGGTTGCCGATGTTGTGCTTGCCGTTATAGGTCTGCCGATGTGAAAATCCCTGAATTCCAGTTCCAGGCAGTGCTTGAGTTCCTTCAATGCGTACACCTGTTAAAAGATGGGGATCAAGACCCAGAGCATTCAAAACAGTGACAGCAATTTGAGTTGTCTGAACCTGATCATTGACAGTTGTGC
>JAJPJF010000442.1 GCA_021324415.1 Nostocales cyanobacterium Centralia_MAG_434 | reverse complement strand
TACCAGAGGAGAAGAAGTTAGACCCAGATAGCATTGTTAGGTTATGCAAAAAATCTGAGGTCAACCGAGCCATTTTCTTTGGACCATTAAACGCATGGTTCCCTGCTTTAAGAATGGAGAATTACTCAGGATTTGATCGCGACACACGGACTTTCTTACCTGGATTTGAGCCACCAAAACAAGACAAGCTTGCTAGTGATTTTAAGGCGATCGCATCCCTTGAAGAAGCATTAAGAAGTGACTCACCTACCATTGTTGATAGCAAATTATCCGCACCAGCATTGATGCTACTTGAATACTTTAATAATGCTTCTAAAAAAGAGCCTAAATCAATAAGGGACTTGAAGCAATCGAACAAGCTTAGAGATTTAGAGCCAAGAGATTTGCTATTAGCTTTACACGAATTAGTAAAAGGAGGTGAATTAGTTTTTGATATAGAAGGTAACTACCTTAAGTCGGATTGGCAATAATTGTTAACCCGCGTTGTGGTAGTTCTGGGAATAATGCGATTTTACCCCTAAAATGACCTACCACAGACCTACCACAACAACTATCACAATTGTGATAACCTTTACACAGCAAGTGTGGTAGCCTACCACAAGCCCTACCACACTGTGGTAGGTGCTACCACAAAAATTACCACAATCTAAAAATTGTGGTAATCCATACACAGTAAAGATTCTAGGCTATTTTATGCTGTGGTAAAAATCATCAAGCGATCAACCGCATACTACAAGAAATTAATGTTAGAAGAAACCTAAATGTTTGATAACTGAGAAATAGGAAAACTAAAAGATAGGTATGCTATCAAGGTTAACGGAATCAAGAGTCGTGTGGAAGTAACTGATAGTTAAATAGTATATCTCCTGTTTTTATTAATGCCAGGAGAAAGTATGGATTGTTCAATTCTAATCAAAAATCAAATAGTTCTTTATAGCTCAGAAGATGCTGACTTATTTGAGAATTGTAAATGGAGAATAGGCACAGGTAATTATGTAATGCGTGGTGAAAGACACGGTTATAAAGGAAAGTATCTCAATATTTATTTTCATAAAATGGTAGGAGAAAGGATGGGGTTAGATACTATAAACTTGTTTGTAGATCATATAAACAGGAATAAATTAGATAATCGACGCAGTAATTTAAGATCTGCAACTTGGTCACAAAATAATGCAAATAGCAATAAACCTAGAAATAAGACAGGTTATAAAGGGGTTTATCCTAGTAAAAAGAGATGGTATGCAAACATCCAAGTAAATAAAGTCCCCATTTATATAGGAAGTTTTAAAACCCCAATAGAAGCCGCTCTAGCCTATGACGAAGCTGCTATCAAGTATTTTGGTGAGTTTGCATCTTTGAATTTCCCTAATAAAAAGGTACGGCTATGAGTTACCAAAAACAATGGGTTGAGAGGGATGATTCGGTTCCAGGCTATATTTATCTACTTAAAGCTGAAGGATTTCACGGGGTAATTCCTGGATACGTAATGTCGAGGGTAAAGATAGGACTTACCCGTAATTTGCAGAATCGAATCGATCAACTAGAAGAAGGACAAGCTCCATGTAACTACAAGGTGATTCGGTCAATTTATGTTGAGGCACTTACCAGTAATAAAATGTCCAGCCTTTAGTGGTTGATTTGTGAGGGAGCCGATGCCGAGAAAAAGGGTTTGGAATTTTGCCTTTGGGAAAGGGCAGGCTTGGATTGTTGGTTTGTTTAGTGTTCTGATTAATTAGTTTTAATGAAGCCTGCCCTTTCCCTTGATATCGGCTCCCACGCCTTCTATGGTTAATCAGTTGGTGTTCTGACTAAGAGCGTTATGTAATAAGGCTGCCCAATTTCAAGTGGCAAAATTCCAGAGCACAGTAGGTTATTCGTTGTAATAAGGCTGGACATTTTATTTTTTGGATCTCCCAGAGAATATGGCGGAAGTAGAAAAGAAATTACATCAACAGTTCAAGCACTGCAATGTGAAATTAAATCGGTCGAGAGAGTTCTTTGATCTAAACCCATTGGAAATGATGAAAGTCAATTGGGCCTTCTCCCGACATGACCAAGCCATGAATGCCACAATTCCCCTCTCCTCTCGTCCATCATTTGCGAAATTCTTAATATTGTCGGGACTGGGGCTACTGCTTTACACTGCGATATCTGGGCAGTTTCAGCAACCGCAATCACAGTCAACTCACGAGGTTGTCAAGGCTGTTAGTTCACAATTGCATCACACCAAAGCCAAACATTAATTGCACTTGCGGAAATGCAAAAGCCCAAGCCTGATATTGCTAGGGCTTTAGGCTGCGATCGCCTGCTTGGCTTGCTAAGCTTCAACCCAGTCATAAAGCATGTTTCTCAGTTTTTCTTGCCAGTTAGGGACCGATTGAATTTTTTCCATTACGGATGGCTCAATTCTAAGGCTAAGCTTAGCGGTCATTGGCTCCGGCTTATCGGTTGCGAATTTACCTTGTTTATCCCTTATTGTTGGTGTCATTTTCCCTAATGCATTTACTCTAATTGCATCTTATCACTATATCCATGTCCCCATGGTATAAGCATTACTAATGATTAATTGCAAAAATAGCGAAACATTGAATCTAAAATTCTTAGAATCATTGTTATATCCATGTCCCCACGGCATTATTATAGATATGTAAAGCAAAAAGGCGATCAGCTTCGCTGCTGGGCTTAAGCCCAATCGCCTGCAAGCCATCGCCCAATCTCAAAACACATTTTTTCTCATTATGTTAACCACAATAACACGTCAATCTCCCTTCACGCCATACGAGCGCCGCATTATTGCAGCAGCAGTGAACCAAGCAGAGGGTATTGCAATTGGTGCAGAGAACGTTTGGACACTGCGCAATTGCGCAGAAACTGGAACTACTTGGGTGCACCTGTACGATGGCAGGCAACTGCCATTTGACCGTAACCAGTTCAGATCTGCAATTGCTTGTGCTAAAAAAATCGTTACCGAGCGAATGAGGGAGGAGAGAAAAGCGAACAAGGTTGCGCGAGAACTCCGGACGGGCGATCGCGTTGTCCACGATGGTCGGAAATGGACTGTCACTTCAACCAACTATTATCGAGTTGATGGTCAAATCAGTCATTCAACCCTTCATGCAGTTAAGGTACGACTAACTTTATTCGACGGTACCAAGAGCAAAATTCTGTTGCCCTACAGTGAAGCTAAATTTGAAATTAGAGACAGAGAGCTAGCATCTGCATAAATCAATTTTCCGGAGGTGGGGACACTTCCGGAAGTTAACTTATTAGGATAAGTTATGACAGAAGTGGAACAACAATTAATTGCGTCGCTCAATAGGCAAGAGCAATTACTACAAGAGCTAATTGCCTCAATTAATAAGCCAAAATTGGGACTGCATAGCGACGCGGGAATGGTTTTCATTTATTGCAATCGCTCTAATGGCAGTCTGTGGTACACCCTTGATAGTAATCGCCAACCTCGAGCAATTTCTCAGTCTGCGTTAACTGGTTACTTGAAAGTTTTAAGATTTGAAAAAGTTAAACGAAGGGGAAAACAGTGCCATAAGCTCATTGCAGTTGTTGAGGCGGATCGCCTTTATCAGTTGGAGTCAGGACATGACAGTCATTTCAGTAAAGGACTATTGTCTGCAGTTGCTTCCCTAACTCCACAGCATTTAAGGTGCCCGATCACCATCGAGCCTCAGCCTGGTTCAGATGATAGTGTTCTATTCTGTCGTCTCTGGTTTGGTTCACATTTGGTAAAAGCTCCTTATGGAGAGGCGACGAGTTGGAGGGATGTCGCAGTGAAGGCAATCGCCAATTGTAAAGCCGCAAACCAATGAAGTTCAATAAGCCAAAGCCCTTCTCCTAAACGGGAGAGGGGCTATTGAGCATAGAGAATGTGCAGAAGCAGGAGAGGGACAAAAGCGCTCAACAAAGAGCGCCTGAGAAATACCCAATTATCAAAATATTCTAACAAATGAGAGGGAGTGCAGATACAGGCGAGGGAGGAGAGGAGAGAGCAGGAGAAGTTTAAGCCTTAGCTGCAATTTAAAAAGATTGCTTATTTTAGTACTAAAGTGGTCTAGTGTTAGAGTAACCGAGCATTAAAATACATTAATAAAGGATTGTGAAAATAGAGCAATAAGGACAAGAGTGTAATAGGTACGAGTAAGAGAGGCGAAGGGAGAGTAGAGAGAGCAACCCTTGCAAATCAAGGGCGCAATCATGCGATTAGCCCCTTGGGCCAGTGCAATCATGCAATGGCCGGAGGAGGAGTGAGCAGAGGCCGTGCGTCGCTGGTGAGCAAAAGCAGCAGAGGAGATGGTGTAGGTAAAGCAAGAGTGTAATGATGCAATTGGCGAAAGCAGCAAGAGTATTTAGTAGTAGAAAAATCTGGTGTTAGAGTAGCTGAGAGTTTAAATACATTAACACAAACTTGTGAAAAGAGAGCAGGGGAAAGAGTGAGGGGAGTGGGGAAGTTGACTGTTGTCCCGTAGCGCAGAATGAGAAAAAAATCCGATGCGAATTAATTCGGAATCATTCGAAATCGAAAAGATAGAAGTGGCAAGAGAGAAATGATTTTTAAGGTGTTTAGATACTTAAGCGCTAAGACAGTCTAACACTAGATAATCTAGATTTTAAAATGTGTAACAGTACAAGTTAGAACTTACGCATTGACAGAAAATGGACTATGTGCATTCAAGCCCACCTGTGGTTTAAGGTGTTCCAGAATAGTGCTCGGCGGCACTGCAAGATGGGTTAGAGATAGAGATTCATACTGAACCAAGAGTCCTGCAGCAAAGTCGTTAGGCACTACAAAAAGCTAACCTGCTTCGCAGCACGAGCGCGTAGCTTGGCAAGGCTTTGTTTTCCCGATTCCTAACCCACTCTCTTGAAAGGCTGAGCGATTGAGCAACTTCCTTTCTTCTATGCAACTTCATCTCAATCTGGTATAAGGTGTGCCAGAAGCGGTAGAGTTCCTCTACTGGCTTGTTACACCGTCTTTTCAACTTTGATCGATTGGTTCATCGCCATTGCCTCTTGTGCTTGTTGTGCAATCGAGCGTTTTCGAGCCTCACCGCAGTAGAACAGGTTGAGCGTCGATGCGAACGCGAAAGAGCGTATACGGCTTTTGGCGCAAGTCTTTTCCCTTTTGGTATTTCGCCTGACGATGCAACTGATTTGCTGTGACGTAGAGGTATCCATCTGCCGCAACGGACATCGTATCAGGCCACAGAAGGCGGGGGTCGTGTACTACCGTTTCCCACTCCCCACCAGAACGGCGACGCAGAATCGCATTATGCTCGTAGTTCGTCGAGTAAATATACCCTGCCGCGTCTGTTTCGAGTCCATCTGCACCACCGCCCTTATCTCCTTGATCAATTACGGTTGCAGCAACAGCGCTATCGTCAATCGAGCGCTCCACGAGTGCATCAATGGCAACACTGTAGAGCCGTCGGCTAGCAAGCGGGCAGTAGTACAGGCGTGACCCGTCTGCACTAATTGCAATCCCGTCTGACCCCATTTGGACAGGCTTGGTCTTTCCATCTGGCTGACGTTCCAACAGTGGACGACCCTCGACGATTGGGCGGAAACTTGATAGCGCCTCAGCCTTTGTAGATGGATGAGCGTGCAGCTTGCGCCAGCTCTGGCCTGATGCCAAATCTACTACAATAATTCCGTTTGCCCCTTGGTCAGACGAATCCGTAATAAATGCCATGCCTTCGGTACCGCGCCGCAGATCGAAGCGGACATCGTTCAGGTAAGTGGTAGGCAGGGCAACATCTTGGGGAAAGAGGATTGTTTTGATAACGCGATCGCTCGTCAAATCCACACAGACGAGCTTCGGTCCACCATACTGCGTCGGCTGGAACATCGGACTGCCCGTGTCGAGAATCCATAGGCGATCGGCCGGATCGACAACCACACTTTGCACAGACACCAGCGTCCCAGCGAGGTTATTTGGGTCTGTACGATTGATTGCCTCGTCAGGGTAAGCCACAGGACGACCTTCCCGGATTTCCGCCACTGTGAATGCGACCTCATCACCCCACTTCGGAAAATTGACGAAGATGCGCCCCTGATGTGACACTGTCACCCCGGTTAGCATTGCGCCGTCAAAGTGAGCAACTGTCTCCAGTGTGCCTAACGACTCATCGGTAGGTAACTTCTGCAACTGACTAACCATTTTTCTATGTCTCC
>JAJPJF010000227.1 GCA_021324415.1 Nostocales cyanobacterium Centralia_MAG_434 | reverse complement strand
TCCCTAAACACACCCAGATGAGATCGTAACGCTCTTGAACTTGGTAAGTTTTAACACAAGCTTGTGCAGGGGGCGATTGGTCTGGACTCGCAGGAACTATTACGCATTTCCCCTCGTTATTAAAGGCTAAACCGTGGTAAGGACAGATGAGAGTATCTTGATTGACATATCCTAAAGAAAGACGCGCACCACGATGAGGGCAAAGGTCTTGCCAAGCTAAAACTTTGTCGCCATTATGCCAGAGTACGAGATCTGAGCCTAATAAGCGCTTGTGTAGAACTGTTCCAGGTTGGAGGTCTTGCGATCGCGCTATCACATGCCAATCATTCAGCAAAATCTGGTCTTGCACCATGAGCATCGACACCAATCAGGTTAAATACCTATATCTTGACCATCATACATTCTGTTAGATTTTTTTGGTTGTTAATAACAGGTACATCCCGATTTTGCAGATTTATTTTGTAGTGTGTTCGCGAAGCGTGTGCTTTGCACTCACATCTTGCTCAATAAAAAGTATATTCCAAAACAGGTTGTTTCCTAATATACTGTGTTGGCAGTAAGTATTTTAAAAGAATCTCTGTCAATAGGTTCTTGAACTACGTTATTTGTGCCAATCAACCTACTTAAAACTCTAATAGCAGCGTCGTGACTTTCTTGACCGCCATTGGATGCCGAATAGTGTGCTAAAACGTAGGGATGTATTAACTGCTCAAACAAATCAACAGCGGTCGCCATGACACAACAATCTGTATCGATACCGCAAACGAACACAGTGTCAATTGTATTTTGTTTTAAAAATGCTATTGTTTCCTGATTAATACTACTGTATGCTTTTTTATCAAAAACCACCTTTGCAAAAGGTTGAAGACAATCAGCTAACTGCCTCTGTTGCTCGGATATGAGATCTTGCCAGTTGAGAAACTTCACCCAAGGGCTGTCAAGAGTATTCAAAAACCTAGTAAACACAACAAAGTCAAAGATAGATTGATTTAACAAAGACTCTATTCGCTTAACGACATGTTCAGTGCTCTGAGTGACAAAGCCATTTTGGACATCGACCACAAAAATACACGACTTCATCTGTTTGACTTACAATAGCTGACACCAAGGTACAGGGATTCAGGGAATTGCGCAAGATTGACACTCCCACGGCTTCAAGCCGTGGGATTCTTCTTTCATCCAGCCAACTTGTCTAGAGGAGTTTCCCCACCTAGATAGAGGTCGTTCTGTCCAGAAGCTTGAATTTCGGTATGCCCTACCGTATTTTTAAGACCTTTTTGTAGAATCATGACGGCTGCATTATGGTCACGGTGCATGAGTGTTCCACACTTTGAGCATTTGTGAGTACGAGTTGACAAAGACTTCTTAACTCGTGTTCCGCAAACAGAACAGTCTTGAGAAGTATAATGTGGCGCAACCGCTACAGCCCAAACCCCAAAAATTTTGGCGTAGTAGTCTACCCAATTAGTGAATAGTGACCACGATGCATCACTGATAGATTTAGCTAAACGTCTATTGTTGACCATATTACGCACCTGCAAGTCCTCATAAACTACCAAGTCGCTAGACTGGACAAGCGCTCTTGCAGTCTTAACTGCAAAATCTTTACGCTGTCTACTTACCTTGAGGTGCTTCTTAGCTAATTTCTTAACAGATTTCCGTCTATTAGAAGAACGTTTTTTACATTGAGAAACTTTGCGCTGTTTACGCTTTAATGATTTTTCAGCTTTGCGTAGTAGTCTTGGATTTTCAACGGTATTCCCATCAGAATCGGTATAGAAAAACTCTAATCCAACATCAACACCTAATTGTTTCCCGTTGAATTGGTGTTCCTCTTTACGTTCAACGTTAATACAAAACTGACAATAATAACCGTCTGCACGTCTAACTACTCGAACACGCTTAATCTGTTTAATAGAATAGAAGCTTAAGTCACGAGTACCAACAAGCTTAAACTTTCCAGACTTGAAACCATCAGTAAACGTGATGTATTTCCTGTCAGTTGAAAGTTTCCATCCTGATGTCTTGTACTCAACAGAGTGCCCACGTTTTTTAAATTTTGGGAACCCTTTTTCCCCTGACTTTTGAGCTTTGCAATTATCGTAGAAACGTTTAATTGCTAACCATGCTCTATCAGCAGATGCTTGACGTGCCATAGAGTTTAGCTTGTCTGCAAACTCAAAATCCTTAGCCAAGACAGCGCAAAGCTTTTGTAATTCGTTTTTACCAACTTCTTTATTATCCATCCAGTGTCTTAGAGCTTTGTTACGGATAAACAAAGCTGTTCTGATAGCTTCTTCTAACGAATCATATTGACTTTGCTTACCTTTTAACTTAGCTTCTAAGACTAACATCGTTACGACCTCTTGACGACATATTCAATATAGTTCATTATGGTTAATAAGTGCAAGTTATCAACCATAACTTTACAAAATCTTTAAATATGTTCAACAAGTATCGTCACAAAACAACGTCAGTTACTCTCATCAATTATCATTTTGTATGGATACCTAAAAGACGCAAAAAAATACTAGTAGGTGACATTGCAAAACGATTGGAAGGATTGTTATATGAAAAAGCAAAAGAGCTAGATTGTGAGATAGTAGCTCTTGAAATAATGGAAGACCATGTACATTTATTTATTAGTTGTCCACCAACACTAGCACCCGACCAAATTATGTTTAGATTGAAGGGTTACACGTCTAGAGTACTAAGACAAGAATTCCCTCATTTGTTGAAACTACCTTCCATGTGGACACGAAGTTACTTTTGTAGTACTGCTGGTAATGCGTCAGCACAGACAATTAAGCAATATATCGCTAATCAGAAAACTCGCTAAGATATCTGGACGTCGCCTAAAGGCGAGTCGCATTCATGAGGGCAGTGCGATGGGCGGGTTCCCCGACTTGTAGCAACTGCCCGTCCCACTCCTTTTAGGTGTGGGCTTTCTGCTTTAATTGCTGTAAAAATGAAATAGGACTTTTTCCGACGCTAATACCGAAGTTATCCGACTGACAATTATTGAGCCGATTGCAATTATTTCATATAGAAGAAGAGCCAACAGATAGTGAACACACTACTATTGGCTGTCTTAAACGTTCAATTAGCACTTCCTTTTGGATAAGGATTTAAATCATGCTAACTCAAATTCTAGTAGAAGGTGAATTGCTGACCGATTTATCTGACTTGCAACAACAGATAGTTGCAGGTGGCAATACTGGCACCAGTGTTGATACTGGCAATGGTGGCAATAGCTTTACTACCAATGGTGGTAATGGCTTTAGTACCAATGGTGGTAATGGCTATGATATCAATGGTGGCAATGGCTTTAGTACCAATAATGGTGGCAATGGCCTTAGTCTCGGTGGTTAATAGGATTGCCTCGGGGTTTTCTTTTCACTATTGGATAGGCATCAATTATTGAAGATTGTGCGTTGCTAAATCAAAGTATGAATGTGCAATTCACCGATGTGTAGAGATGTAGCATTGCTACGTCTCTACAAGGATTTGGTTTTTGGCTACAAAAATTTACAAACGCAATTCATGCCTAGGTTCAGCAACGCCAAGATTGTAGACTAAATTTTGGGCGTGTGTACAATCACAAGCAAATATTCATCTTATAGGTTTATGGCTCAAAGTTACTATATTTTGGGCTATTTTTATTTAACTTTTATTGACATTCAACATTTCTGCTATAAAAGGTAAGAGTTGTCTGTAACTTAAAGAGTAAGACAACGACTTTAGTTATAGAGATATTTACTTATAAGTACAACGAAAGTGCTATAGAAGTTATCTATTTCGTTGATGTAAGAGTCAAGACGTTTGTGGGATGTTGATTCACAAGAGAAATCATACGATAAAAACAGTGAAGGACAGAGCAACAAGAAACAAATAAATAAAAAATTTGATTTCATATGTCTGCTTTATTTCACAACAATACAACAACTAAAACCACAGTTATAAGGAGTCAATCATGTCAGAGGAAAATAACAACAATTCTATTGAATTATCCAATGAAGAATTAGACCTAGTGAATGGTGGAGCAATCACAGATTTTGAAGCTGCTAGCTATACACTCAAGGATAAAGAGTTGTTCTCCGGTCTTAGTGTAGGTGCAAATGGTACAACTTCTGTCACCAAAGCAACTGACTTTACAATCAAGTCTTTTGGTGCAAAAGACGTCACCATTAGCTAATTAAATTATTTTTGTCCTCTCTATAAAGAATTGCCATAAGTAGGTAAGATACTTATGGCAATTCTTTGTAATGTTATTCTATCTGTGTGTAAATTTGATTCTCGGATGGGTCTAATATGGATGAGTTTGAAGCCAAGCAGCAATCGAAGGTACTTGACTGATGATCAAATGTAGTGCATTCAGTTTTGGATATGGCTTAAGCAGTTCTTTTGGGGGTTGAAACGGTCCATCAGGCTCTGGTATGTAAAAAAATGTAGATGGAGTTGTCCAGAGTTTTGCAGTTTCATTTAATGTACACAGAATATCGAACACCGCTAGATCGGCCCATGTGAGTGATGGACCAACAAGAAATGGAGAACCTTGATTGCTCTCAATCAGAATTTCAAACCTTTGGAAGTGCATCGGCACAGTTACAGTAAAGTACTCACGTAGACGCTCTACTTTCACTGATGCATTCCTCATTGTCATGATTAATCGACCATCATGCACAATCCGGTCAACATAGCATCCGTACAAAAGGTCTAGCAGATCTCTCCATGCATCAACCACCATATCTGATATGGCTGCTTGCACATTGTCTAATGGGTACAATCCGGCTTCTTTTGCAGCATACCGGGCGATCGCACATGATTGACCTATGATTGTGTCACCAACTTCAAGAGTAGGTAACTGGTCGAAGGGGAGTTCTGCACTGTCCCTTGTCTGTATGTATTCCTGCAACGACATTGTTCTATCTTCAAAGAGAACATTGCCATAAATGAAGATGAGGCGTGGAAGTTCAGCTCTACCCTTGCCATCATCAAAATACTGTAAAATTGGGCGTGTTGAAGTCATTGATAGCCATGATGTTAATTCGACGTATAATGTTAGACGCCAGCAAGCACGAGAATGTGTGCACTCGGCTCAAAAATTATCCAGCCTAATCTCCCGCAAAATATCTGACGCTTTCCAGCCGCCATGACTGGTGGTAACAAAACTTATTGAAGCTGGTTGGTAGAAGTCTGTTGGCTCGGGTTGTGGTAATTTCTCTGGTAAGCTAACTTCCTCAGTTTGAGTTATTTCTTCTTGTAGAAGTTCATCTTCAGGAGGCTCTAAAGGAGCTTTTAGAGTAGGTTTAGAGATTTTAATGATACTTTCTTTCATAAGTTGTGTCTGTTGTTGTTTGTTAAGTAGTGGCAAATGTAAATATATTTACAAGCTATCAATCATACACTAATTAGGTATAACTTCTTGTACAAGCTTACTGCAACTTTCAGGCGGAAGGTAAAACAGACGTGGTTCTTAAACTTTATGATTTAGCAGGTGCTCAATCTGAGCGGCGCTTTAGTGCCTATTGCTGGCGGGTTAAAATGGCATTGAAACACAAGAGATTAGATTTTGAGGAGATTCCTTGGCGGTTTACTGAAAAACAAACAATTGCTTTTTCTGGACAAAAGCGTGTTCCTGTCTTGGTAGAAGTCGATGGTGTCTTTACAATGGGCACATGTTATCTCCCCAATCAAGCTGCTTTTACCGGATGATCCAGTTTATGGTTGGCGCGATCGCCTACTGAATGCTTTTGATGGATACGCCCGTAATACGCTCGGTTACCAAGTGTAATGGAGTTAACACGTTTAGTTTATCAGAAATAATGCTACAAATTTCTTAGTTAACTAATGAAAAAATAGACCTATAGCAATCTTATTTGAATCACAGATTTGTTGGCTCCACCAAACCAGGTTTTTTTGAAGAAACCTGGTTTCTCCATGGTTGCTAATGACGTGAGATTGCTATATGTAAATGAATGAAGAATTATCAACTTCCTCTATATTTGTATTCTAGTATACTCGATTTATGACTAGATCAATAATGTATTCTATTTATGGCAATTCTAAATTATTTGCAAATATGGTGAAACCCAGTTCTTTCTAAGAAAGTGGGTTTGGTGGAGATGACAAATTTGTGAATCAAATTGGATTGCTATAGCCAACCTAGATCGAGGAATACTTTGTGTCTTCTTGGAAAATCAAACGTTCAATTGCAATTGCTTTAGTACCTAGAATATGTTACTCCCCTTATCTATCTCAAAAAACACCAGATAGATAAGGGAAGTGACATTAAGAGAATTATTGATCAGGCGTCAAAATCTTGGTTATGACTTTCTCTTTTAGCTCCAATTTATTTTTTTGAATTGCATCCAACTCTTGTTGTAATTCGGGTAAATGCTTTTTTATATCCCTTAAGACAGTAGTATCAGTTTCTCCTTCGTTGACTACTGTATCTGCTTGTGCCAGTTTTACAGTATATTGTGCGATTTTACTATCAGAGTCTACGATAGTAAGAATTGCTAGGAAGTTAGCCAACTCTGTTAATTGCATATTTTACTCCTCACTACTAAATCAGTGCAATCTGTTACTTTCGGTTTTGCTTTCCACAGTTTTGAATTCATCTTTTATTCATACTGCAGCTGACCGTCAATATTGGCAATATGGTCATCTAAATTAATAGAGGTTGTAACATCTTCACTACCTTTTTGTATTGAAGAAAAACAGGTAGCACTCAGAGTACCATTTGATACTGCAAGGTCATAGCATCCTAATCCCAAGTTTTGTCTGCCCCAAGCTAAAGATCCATTAACATCGCTGCCAATGTATGGATTCAGTTTGATAGATGTTTGTACAGAAGAACCATCTTTCTTTTGACACAATGCTGATAGAGATGGTTCTCCTAAAGTTGCAACATCGGTACTGCTGGATACACTAATGTTTTTACAGGTAGTAGTAAATTGTCCTACTCAGATCTTGCACCAACCGTAATCACCCGTACAGATCAAATAAATCAGTAGTAAAGTGTAACAACAGGCAAATAGAAATATTTAAATAAGATTTGTTTTAAATAGAACTTGGACAATGCTATTAATACGGAGATTGCTAGATGATGGAATATAGGGGCTTTTTAACCTCAGACATCGATGTGATTGCATCTGAATCTCAAAATATGAGAGAAAAGGCGTGAAATATCAAAATGTTATAAAGCAAGAAAAATGCTTGCCCACGCCCAAGAAGAGCGTTTACACCCTCAAAGAATTGATGCCGACGCAGTACCAGAAAGATAACCTAGAGACGATGTTGGCGTTATTTTTAGAAGCACAAGGACACCCATTACCCGAACACAGTCAAACAAAATCCCCAAGTGCCTTAAGCCGATTTCTAAATATCAATCCTTGGTCAACCAGGGAGATAATTCGTGTTATTCGCCACCACGCATTAGAAACTGTGTTCAAGGCATTAGCATCATCTGGTAAAGGGAGAAAACCATTTTTACAGGTAATAACGGAACTACAAACCTTAGAAAAACGTGGTAAGTTTTCAGAGTTTAGTGATTTAATTCGAGTTTACAATGGTAAGCGTGGTCTGCATCTGGTTGTAGTTTATTTAGTAGTTGGAAAATGCCGCATTCCTTGGAATTTTCGAGTTTGGAGAGGCAAGGGAACGCCTTCCCCAGCACAGCTTGGACTGAAACTAGTTAAACGTTTGCCGCCATCTTTAACTCAACATTTTCAAACTATCATTTTAGCTGATACAGCTTTTGGCAGTATAGAATTTCTTGAGGGTGTACGCAAGCTTAAATATCATGCTGTCACAGGTGTAGCTATTAGCCGCAAATTAGCTGATGGCAGAGTTTTACGACATTTACATAAGCAGGGACAACAAGTTCGTTTATTTGGTTTAAAGTTTCCTGTTACCGTTTCTTGGTATTACTTAAAACGCGATAATGGCAAACTCGAAAAACGATTTATTTTGTCTACCCGTCCCATAAAATCTTCTACTCTTAAGTGGTGGGGTAAGCGTCGTTGGCAAATCGAGGGCTGGTTCAAAACTGCAAAGCATCGCTTTGGTTTACATCGTTTTGGTCAAGGAACTCTCCTGGGTATTTATCGCTGGCTGATTCTTTCTTTAACCGCCTATCTTATTGCTCATTGGACTCATCTCCACATTCAGCCAGCATCACCACCTGATTGGGGTGATGCTGCACAAACTGCCCTTGAGTCTATTTTCCCACATATAGTTGTGTCTCTTCTTTTACTTGATATTGAACGCCTTGCTCCCCTTGCACGTAGTTTTGGTTTTGACATCCATATTTCCAGGTGCAAGATGTGAGTAATCGACACAATTAGGAGCAAAGCCAGCCTTCAAGCCCCTGATTTCATAAGAACACAACAGTATTGAAACGGTTATAAGGAGTTAATTATGCTAGATGCGATCGCTCACAAGAATCTGACTCTCCTCAGAGAAAAAATAGAATCCTGATTCTGCAATATTTTTGAGCAAAAGATATGATTCTTCCATATAAAAACTTTAATCAAAAAGTCAGTAGTTAAGTGAAAACTTCATAATTCCCTTGAAATGAAAAATGTATATTAGACTTATCAGTTTAAATATCCAGCAAAAAAACACTCATTGTTGACTTGGAAAAAGTAATGAGAACTAGCTCCTCAAGAATTTCCATGATTCTGCGTTTACTCACCAACAAAGTCATTAAGTAGTATTCGTTGCGCATACATTAACTTAAGGACTTTGAGTAACAAATGTCGTGTTATGTATGCTCTGCTTTCTTGATGGACATCAGTTTATCAAGAATGCTTAACAGTGAGTGCATCGAGATTTTACACACCAGGCAATAGTGCGCCTCATACCATTTCACTTCTAGATCCAAACTTTCTTCTGTTTCTCTTCCTTGTCTTCTTGTTTGCCAAGCAAATCAACTTTCAAGTGCAAAGGTATCATTTTGTACTTGTATTTGTTGATGCGATTCAAACATGACAAAAGCGTTGTGATATTTGAGAAAAAAGATTTCAAAAAGATGGATACGTACAAACAAACGATTACACCCTACTCTTACAAAGAACAAAAATGGCTAACTAAAGATGTAGAGTCAACTCATCTAGATTATTGGAAGCAAAAGTTGGCGGGAATACCACCTTTGTTAGAACTTCCTACTGACCGTCCTCGCTCCTCAATTCAAACTTCAGATGTCAGTAGTCAATCTTTTAAAATCAATCGCAACCTCACCGAAAGGCTGAAAGTGTTAAGTCAACGCTTCAGGACGACTCTACACACAACCTTATTGACAGCTTTTGTGGTTTTACTCTCCCGCTATAGCGGTAGTGAAGATATTGTTGTTGGCTCTCCAATTCCCAACAGCCAAGCAGCTGATACCTTAGATGCTTTTTTTGCTAATACTCTTTTACTGCGTAGCAATCTTCAAGGAAATCCAACTTTCTCAGAGTTACTAATTCGGGTGCAGCAAGTTGTTGTAGATGCATCCTTTCACCAAGAAATATCTTTTGGAGAACTTTTAGCAGCCTTACAGCCAGAACTTTCTCTGAGCCATCACCCCTTGTGCCAAGTGATGTTCGTCTTGCAGGGTGCTGCCAACAACAAACAAGAATTACCTGGTTTAACAGGAAAGGCAGAAGGCAGAGGGCAGAGGGCAGAAGGAATTTATTCCTTCCCTGGAGTGCAAGGGACCTCTGGGCGACCGGAGGAAGCCAAGGGTTTAAGTCCCCACCCAAACACTTGTTTTGGGTGCTTCAAATCAGATGGGGTTGAGTCCCCATCTGTATTTGACCTTCTGCCCTCTGCCTCCTGCCTTCTGCCTTCTTCAAGCATCCATCCTTGGGAAATTGAGACAACCACAGGTAAGTTAGATTTGACTCTCACGATTCAACAGACCTCACATCTTCAGGGGTACTGGGAGTACAACACAGACTTGTTTGACACTGCAACTATTGTCAGAATGTCAGGACATTTTCAAAGAATGCTGACTGCAATTGTCATTGATCCAGAGCAAAAGGTTGCAGAATTGCCCCTGTTAACAGCAGCCGAACAGCACCAGTTATTGGTGGAATGGAATTCTACCTACGCAGAATATCCTCAACCTCAATGTATTCATCAATTATTTGAGGCTCAGGTAGAGCAAACCCCCAATGCAGTGGCGGTGGTGTTTAACGATGACAAGACATCAGCATCTTTACAAATCACTTACCATGAGTTGAACAGCCGTGCAAATCAATTGGCACATCACTTGCAAAGATTGGGTGTAGGACCAGAAGTCCTTGTGGGAATCTGCGTAGAGCGCTCTATCGATATGGTGGTGGGATTGCTAGGGATTCTCAAGGCTGGTGGTGCCTATGTCCCTCTAGACCCTGCATATCCCCAGGAGCGTCTAGCATTGATGCTAGAAGATGCACAGGTGCAAGTGTTATTGACTCAAAGCCATTTGAGTCACAAATTCCCTGAGTCTGCAGATCATGTTGTATGCCTAGATACTGACTGGGAAATTATTTCTAGGGAAAATGAAGCCAATGCTGTCAGTGATGTGGCAGGAGAAAACTTGGCATATGTTATTTACACCTCAGGTTCTACAGGTAAACCGAAGGGAGTTCAACTCACTCATCGATCTGCAACCAACTTCCTAAATTCCATGAAGCAGGAGCCTGGACTCACAAAGTCTGACATTCTCCTAGCAGTCACAACTATATCTTTTGATATTGCAGTCCTTGAACTTTACTTGCCACTGCTGGTAGGAGCCAAGGTAGTCGTTGTTAGTCGGGAAGTGGCAGTTGACGGTAAACGGTTGTTAGAGCAACTGATGAGCTCTGGCGCTACAGTCATGCAAGCAACGCCAGCGACTTGGCGTCTCCTTCTCGCTTCTGGTTGGGAGGGTAGCCCACGTATCAAAATCCTCTGCGGTGGTGAGGCTTTAACCCCAGAATTAGCAAATCAACTGCTCAAAAGAAGCACTTGTTTATGGAATTTATACGGTCCTACGGAAACAACTGTTTGGTCATCTGCTTATAAAGTTGAAAGTTTACAGCAACAGTCTCGGAGCAAAGAAGCGCCAGAGTCTATCGGACGCCCCATCGCCAATACACAAATTTACATTCTCGACTCTCATCTTCAACCAGTTCCTATTGGTGTCAGAGGGGAACTCCACATTGGTGGTGCTGGACTAGCCCGAGGGTATCTCAACCGTCCGGAGTTGACTGACGAGAAATTTATTCCTAATCCTTTTTTTGGCAAAGGGGGACAAGGGAGTTCAAAGAGGATTTATAAAACTGGAGATTTAGCGCGGTATTTGCCTGATGGTAATATAGAATACTTGGGGAGAATTGATAATTTAGTAAAAATTCGGGGTTATCGGATTGAACCGGGGGAAATTGAAGCTGTATTGACTCAACACCCGGATGTTCGTCAAAGTGTGGTTATAGTTCGGGAAGACCAACCGGGTGACAAACGGCTTGTAGCTTATATTATTCCAGAGCAAGAGTCTGCTTCTACACCCAGCACTCTCCGCAATTTCTTAAAGCAGCAGCTGCCAGAATACATGGTGCCTGCGATTTTTGTCATGTTGGAGGTTTTGCCCCTCACCCCGAATGGTAAAGTTGACCGTCGTGCTTTACCAGTACCGGATACTTCCCTAAGTGATTGTGACGTTGACATTGTCTTACCCCGTACAACTACAGAGGAACTCTTAGCTAGAATTTGGAAAGAAATTCTCGGTTTAAAACAAGTTGGTGTCGATAATAACTTCTTTGAACTGGGGGGACATTCCCTGCTAGCAACCCAAGTCATATCCAGAGTCAGGGAGACTTTTGCTGTGGATGTGCCTTTGCGTTGCCTGTTTGAATCGCCGACGATCGCTGCCCTCAGCCAGGTGATTGACGCCGCCCACAATAGCAGTTCAGTACCACAGGTGGCGGCAATTGAACGGGTATCCACAAGAAAAAATATACCCCTGTCTTTCTCTCAAGCTAGACTGTGGTTGCTCAATCAATTAGAGCCAGAAAGTTCTGCTTACAATCTTCCTACCGCCTACCGGATGACAGGTCAGCTAGACATCGTTGCACTTAAGCAAAGCTTAGAGGAAATTGTGCAACGTCATGAGGCGCTAAGAACAACTTTTGTGGCTGTGAATGGGCAACCATTTCAGGTGATACATGATACTCAAGCCGTGCGGTTATCAGTGCTAGACGTTCAAGACTTACCAGAGACGGAAGTTAAGAGGTTAGTGACCGGCTTAGCGGCGCAACCTTTTGATCTGGCAACTGGACCATTGTGGCGGGTACACCTTTTGCACTTGGGTGGTGAAGATCATCTATTGTTGTTCACAATTCACCACATTATCTTTGACGAGTGGTCGGAAAATATCTTCTTTAAGGAATTGGCAGCACTCTATGAAGGTTTCTTTACGGGTAGGCGATCGCCACTTCCCGAATTACCAATCCAGTATGCCGATTTTGCTAACTGGCAACGCCAATGGTTACAAGGTAAAACCTTAGAATCGCAGCTTGACTACTGGAAGCAACAGTTAGCTAATACTCCCCCAGTACTAGAATTACCCACCGACCGCCCAAGACCATCGGTGATGTCCTATGCGGGTAAAAAGCTCTATCTAGAACTACCCAAAAGCTTGAGTGAAGCTCTGAAGGAATTGTCGCAACAAGAAGGCGTCACCTTATATATGATGTTGCTAGCGGCATTCAAGACTTTACTTTACCGCTACTCCAACCAGTCAGACATTGTTGTTGGCTCACCCATTGCTGGTCGTAACCGTACTGAGACTGAGGATCTCATTGGGTTTTTTGTCAATACCTTAGTTTTGCGCACTGACCTTTCTGGCAATCCCAGTGTTCGAGAATTGCTGGGTCGAATTCGGGAAGTGACTTTGGGTGCTTACGATCACCAAGACTTACCATTCGAGAAGCTGGTAGAAGAACTGCAACCAGAACGTTCTTTAAGCTACAATCCCCTGTTTCAGGTGATGTTTGTCTTCCAAAACACGCCACTGGGACAACGTGAGTTGTCAGGTTTAACTCTCAACCCTCAATTAGTGGAGAGTAAAGCAACACAGTTTGATTTGACTCTGGAATTAGAAGAAACAGCGTCGGGTCTTAAGGGTTGTTTAGATTACAACACAGATTTGTTTGATGACACAACGATCACCAGAATGGCAGGACATTTCCAAACCCTGCTGGAAGGGATGGTGGCTCATCCAGAACAAAAAATCAAACAATTGCCCTTCTTGCCAGTGGCAGAACGGCAACAGTTACTGGTGGAATGGAACCAAACTCAAGTTGACTATCCCCATTCTCAGTGTATCCATCAGCTGTTTGAGGTTCAGGTTGAAAAAACACCAGATGCTATAGCAGTGGTTTTTGAAGATCAGCAGCTGACTTACCGAGAGTTAAATAATCGCGCCAACCAACTTGCACACCACTTGCAAACACTGGGAGTCAAACCCGATGTCTTAGTCGCTGTGTGTGCTGAGCGATCGCTTGAAATGATTGTGGCAGTTTTGGGCATTCTCAAAGCGGGTGGTGCATATGTACCATTAGACCCTGGATACCCACCAGAACGCTTAGCCTTCATCTTAGATGATACCCAAGCACCCGTGATGCTGACTCAATCAAAGTTGGTCAACAACTTGCCAAATCGTGAGGCACACGTGATTTGTCTAGACTCAGATTGGGAAGTGATTGCCAACAATAGCCAAGAAAATCCTGTGAGTGCAGTCACTCCTGTTGACCTCATCTATGTAATTTATACATCAGGGTCTACAGGACAGCCTAAGGGCGTGATGATTCCTCATCGTGGAATCACAAATATGCTGTACTGGCGGCAAAGAAACTTTGGCATCACCCAACAAGACAAAGTCTTACAAACGATTTCTTTTAGCTTCGATCCCTCAGTTTGGCAGATCTTCTGGCCATTGCTGTTCGGAGCACAATTGATCATGGCACGTCCAGGCGGACACCAGGATAGTGCTTACTTTGTTAAGACAATCCTTGAGCAGCAAATCACCGTCTTGGGTTTAGTACCCTCCATCATTCGCATGTTACTGGAGGAGGAAGGAATTGAGAAGTGTCAACACCTAAAACACGTCACTACAGGTGGAGAGCCATTATCCATTGAACTTATGGAGCGCTTCCTCAACCGCCTGAATTTGGAAAATGTGCTACTCAATTGCTATGGTCCCACAGAAGTGTCTATTGATGCTACTGTGTGGGTTTGCCCACGCCACACGGATCAACCCACTGCTTCCATTGGTCGCCCAATTGACAATGCCCAAATTTATATCCTCGACGAGAATTTACAGCCTGTTGGTATTGGTCAAGCAGGTGAGATGTACATTGGTGGTGCTGGTTTAGCACGAGGCTATCTTAACCGTCCGGAGTTGACCAATCAAAAGTTTATTCCGAATCCCTTTAGTAGCGAACCTGGATCTCGTATTTATAAAACTGGGGATTTAGCGCGGTATTTGCCTGATGGGAATATAGAATTCTTAGGGCGCATTGACGATCAGGTGAAGATCCGTGGCTTTCGGGTTGAACTAGGGGAAATTGAGCCTATGCTAGCTCAACACTCCGCACTGCAACAAACTCTTGTTGTGGTTAGAGAAGATGTTCCTGGTAACAAGCAGCTTGTGGCTTATGTTGTTGCTAAACCAGAGCAAGCCCCTAGCCACAGTGAGCTACGTTCCTTCTTACAGGATAAGCTACCTGAGTACATGGTGCCTGCGGCCTTCGTATTCTTAAATACTCTGCCATTAAATGCCAATGGTAAGGTAGATCGCCGTGCTTTGCCTGCACCAGATGCTTCTAGCTTCAGTCGAGCCAATAACTTTGTCACACCCCGCACGCCCACAGAGAAGATGTTAGCGTCTATGTGGGAAGATATTCTTGGCATACCACAGATTGGTATTTCTGACAACTTCTTTGCATTGGGTGGACATTCACTACTTGCTGCCCAAGTGGTTTCCCGAGTGCGTAAGGTTTTTGAGGTAGAACTTTCTTTGCGTAGCTTGTTTGAGGAACCCACCGTGGCTGGTCTAGCGGAGAGAATTGAAAGGCTTCAAAGAACAGCACCAGAAAATTTTGCAACCATTCAACCTATACCACGAGATAGTGATCTACTCTTGTCGTTTGCGCAAACAAGACTGTGGTTCCTGCACCAACTAGAGCGTGAAAGTGCTGCATACAACATGGCAATGGCGCTGCGCCTGGTGGGTTCACTCGATGTAGCTGCCCTAAAAATGGCTTTGCAGGAGATCGTGCGGCGTCACGAAGTCTTACGCACCACTATTAAGATGGTGGATGGCTCACCTGTGCAAGTGATCGCCCCTGTCACTTTGGATTTCCCATTGTCAATTTGTGATTTAGGGTCAATTGAGAATCAAAATTTACAATGGGATGAAGTGCAGCGTCTGGTTGCAGAAGAATCCCAACGTCCTTTTGATTTGGAAAAGGGTTCCTTAGTGCGTGTTACCTTGCTGAGGCTCGATAAAGAGTCTCATGTGCTACTCGTGACGATGCATCATATCATCTCCGATGGCTGGTCACAAGGGATCTTTGTCCGAGAATTATCGAGCCTTTATACAGCCTTCTTAAACGGAACTTCATCACCCTTACCAGAGTTGCCTATTCAGTATGCTGACTATGCTCATTGGCAACATCAGTGGTTAGAGGAAGTCGGAGAGAACGGCTGTTCGCCACTACAAACACAACTGGCTTACTGGAAGCAACAGTTGGGAGGAAATTTAACTTTATTAGATCTGCCCACTGACCAACCACGACTCCCCATTCAAACCTTACAAGGTGCAAAGCAATCCCTTAAGCTGTCTCAAAAGTTAACCGAAACGCTGAAAGCACTTTCTCAAAAAGAAGGGGCAACCCTATTTATGACAATGCTGGCGGCGTTTAAGACTTTACTCTACCGTCATGCAGGGCAAGAAGATATTATTGTGGGTACGCCAATTGCTGGACGTAACTTGGCTGAAATCGAAGATCTCATGGGACTGTTTCTTAACACCCTGGTTCTACGCACTGATCTTTCTGGCAATCCCAGTTTCCGAGAATTGTTGGGTCGGGTCCGCCAAGTGGCGTTAGGAGCATATGCTCACCCAGATATCCCCTTCGAGAAACTTGTAGAAGAACTGCATCCCCAACGTCATCTTAACCGACACCCGTTGTTTGATGTTATGTTCAACTTCATCAACACTCCCCAAACGACTTGGGAAATGCCTGGATTGACCCTCAGTCCCCTAGAAGTAGACGAACCCGAGTCTAAATTCTCCATGACTTTGTACGTGGAGGAACACTTAGGGCAGCTTAGTTTGCAACTGGTGTATCAACGGGATCTGTTTTCTGCAGCACGCATCACCAACCTGCTGCACCAATTCCAATATTTGCTAGAGCAAATTGTTGTTGCACCAGAGAGTCACATCGGCTTCTATTCTCTGGTCACTCCAGAATCCCGAGGTGTCCTTGGCGATCCAACTGTTGTGTTGTCACAGCCACAGTATCCCTTGGTGACGACCATGTTCACCAATTGGGCAACGACCACCCCCCAACACCCAGCAATTTGTCAAGGCGATCGCACCTGGAACTACAGCGAATTATCCACTAGCGCCCATTGTCTAGCACAGGTGTTGCTCAATCATGGGGTTAAGCGAGGCGATGTGGTTGCAGTGTTTGGGCAACGCAGTTTTGGGTTGATCGCCAGTATGGTAGGTGTCTTCTTAAGTGGAGGTGTGCTACTGACTATCGATCCCAAGCTTCCCAGCCAACGGCAACAGATCATGCTTGAGGAGTCAAAATCTCAGTACATACTATATATTGGTCAACAGTGCCCTGAACAGGGGGAAGTGTGGGAGTCAAGAACAGTCATTTGTGTCAATCCAGACACTGGTATCACCACAAGTTCTACACTAGATAGCAGTTTGCTAGACTTACCCGTGCTATCTCCTGATGATGCGGCGTATGTTTTCTTTACTTCTGGTACGACTGGTGTTCCCAAAGGTGTCTTGGGTTGTCACAAAGGAATGGCTCATTTTCTCAACTGGCAACGGCAGACTTTTGCAGTTTCTCAGCAAGACCGCAGTGCCCAATTGACGGGGCTTTCCTTTGATGTTGTTCTCAGAGATATCTTCTTACCTTTAACAAGTGGCGCAACCCTGTATCTACCAGCGCCAGGGGATGAACTAGAACCGACACAAATTCTGCGTTGGTTGGAACGTGAGCAAATATCTTTGCTACACACAGTTCCTTCACTTGCACAATCATGGTTGGTCAATGTGCCGTCGGGAGTTTCTTTAGCTGCTTTAAGATGTATCTTCTTTGCAGGAGAACCCTTAAAAGATACACTGTTACGTAGATGGCGCGAGGCCTTTCCCGAGGGAGGTGAAATTGTTAATCTCTATGGTCCCACAGAGACAACTTTGGCAAAGTGCTATTATCAGGTCCCCAAGGAGATTCTACCTGGAGTGCAGCCTGTTGGTTTCCCGTTGCCAGAAACTCAGGCACTGGTTTTAGCAGAAAATCACCAACTGTGTGGTATTGGTGAACCAGGTGAGATTGTTATCCGCACACCCTTCCGGAGTTTAGGCTACATCAATGCCTCCATTGAAAACCGTTCTCGGTTTGCCAAGAACCCCTTCCGCAACGACGAACAAGATTTGGTTTACTACACTGGCGATCGCGGACGTTATCGTCCTGATGGTTCTCTAGAAATTCTTGGTCGTCTGGATCGTCAAGTGAAGATCCGAGGAGTACGTATTGAACTCAGAGAAATCGAGATGCTACTGGGTGAACATCCTAGTGTGCGGGAAGTTGTAGTGATTGCCCGTGAAGATGAACCCGGTGACCAGCGCTTAGTTGCCTATGTTGTTCCACAGCCAAAGCAAGTCTCCATAACCAATGAACTGCGATCCTTCCTTAAGGAGAAACTGCCTAGCTACATGATGCCTTCAGCTTTTGTGATGCTAGAGGCTTTACCCCTAACTCCTAACGGCAAAGTAGATCGTCAAGCTTTGCCCATACCAGAGCAAGCTAGACTTGAACTGGAAGAAAGCTTTGTTGCTCCTCGTAATCCATTAGAGCAGACACTTACGCAGATTTGGGAAGACGTGCTGGGCATCAAACCCATTAGTGTCAAAGATAACTTCTTTGATCTAGGGGGCCATTCCTTGCTAGCTATACGTCTATTCGCAGAAATAGAGAAGAAATGCAACCAAAAAATTCCCCTAGCCACCCTCTTCCAAGCTGGTACTATCGAGACTCTTGCTAGAAAAATTAAGCAACAACAAGCATCTGGTCATGATGAGCAAGAACAATCAACAACTCCTTGGTCATCCCTAGTAGAAATTCAACCAAAAGGTTCGCGACCACCTTTGTTCTGCATACACCCTCTTGGTGGCTCAATTCTGGGTTACCATAAATTATCTGTCTATTTGGGCTTAGATCAACCAGTTTATGGGCTACAACCACAAGGACTAGATGGAAAACAACCCCCCTACACTCGGGTTGAAGACATGGCAGCCCACTACATTCGGGAAATCCAAACTGTTCAGCCTCATGGTCCTTATTTTCTGGCAGGGTACTCTTTCGGCGGTACCATTGCTCTCGAGATGGCTCAGCAACTGAAGAGACAAGGTGAAACAATAGGTATTCTAGCAATGCTTGATAGCCTTCGTCCGGGTTATGAAACACGAGCATCATTCGTGAAGCGGGTTTTCTTACATTTAGGGCAAGTTCTAGAACAAGGACCTGCATACCTACAGCGTAAACTTGTTGGTTGGAAACAATGGGGTACCTACAGTCTCAAACATAGATACAAACATTATTTGCAAACTGAACATCAGATATCAGATAACGAACACTTAGAAGTGATCGTTGCTAACACCATGGCATTCGAAGCCTATAACTTCCAGGTTTACCCTGGTCGGATCACTCTCTTGCGGACCGAAGATAAGTATCGGGATGAGGCTATAGGTGTACAATACGACCCTCAATTTGGTTGGGGTGAACTAGCTGATGGAGGAGTGGACATACATTTTGTCCCAGGAGATCACATTCATCTACTTGAAGAACCATATGTCGGGAAGCTAGCACAGACATTGAAGGTTTGCTTGGAACAAGCCCAAGCAATCATCTGAAGTTGTTTGCAAAACACCTTAGCTCATCGTCAGCACAAGCATCAGTATAAGTCAAGTTATGTAACCCCTCTGCGCAAAATTTGAGATTTTTCCAGCTTTCAATCTTTTGATTGAAGGCGTTTTACCCTGATGATAGAGGTTTGTGACAGCAGTAGCAGTTATCATTTTGATATATAAATCTCAAGGAATAGCTAATATTCCTACAAGTTTTGAGACTAGTTTCAAAATCATAATTCTTTTAACTAGCAAGCAAATTGAGTTGCAGCTAAGTATTTAGCGGCTTTTCAATCTAGCTAGTACACCCTCTATTTTTCATCTAATTGGCTATAGGAGATTGCAATGAGTCAGCCTATCAAATTATCTTTAGAACAAGAGTTTAGCATCCGTGCCTTTGCAGACAAAGTGCAGCGAATGTCCCGTGAACAAGCTCAAGAGTTTTTGCTGATGTTATACAAGCAAATGATGATTCGGGAAACGACGTACAAGCAATTGCTCAAGCATGAGTGGAAACTAGATTTAGACACTGCTTTTGAATAAAGCAGGGAAGCAAATATGTGTGTCTACCGAGATATGTGCATTCCAGAGATATCATGTAAAGTTTTTGGTGTTACTGAATCAAAGTATGAATGTGCAATTCACCTGTGTGTAGAGATGTAGCATTGTGATGTAGAGACGTAGCATTGCTCGTCTCTACAAAAATATTACAAACACAATTTATATCTAAATTCAGCAATGCCCGAAAACCAACCTACAATTTTTTTAAACTGAATTGTATGATTATTTTAACTGTATCATATTATTATATCATCAATATATCAATACCATTCGTTTTGTAGGGGTGGTTTACACAGAGGGAGAAGAGTGCACCTAAATAAAGTGCACAAGTTGTTGCATAATGACAGATTTAACATTTAACTTTTTCCAACATTGGTATCCCATCTCACCGCTTGAAGACCTTAATCCTAATCGTCCAACACCGATTGTGCTGCTAGGTCGTAGGGTTGTTGTGTGGAAACCGCGCTTCTCAAATCAGTATTGTGTTTTTCTCGATCAGTGTCCTCATCGTTTAGCTCCGTTAAGTGAAGGACGAGTGGATGAGAAAACTGGGCATCTAATGTGTAGTTATCATGGCTGGGAATTTGATGCTAAGGGAGTTTGCACCCACATTCCTCAAGCAGAAGATCCTGATCTGCTTTCTAAAAAGCACCCGCACTACTGTGCAACATCTCTTCCAACCAAGGAAGCCAATGGTCTGCTTTGGGTTTGGCCAGATGCTGACTCGGCGGCGATCGCCTCATCCCATCCCTTACCACTTTCGCCTCAGGTAGATGCTAATCGTGGCTTTGTGTGGTCATCGATAGTGCGTGATCTAGAATATGACTGGCAAACTTTAATCGAAAATATCGCTGACCCATCTCATGTCCCATTCGCGCATCATGGTGTGCAAGGCAACCGCGCTCTTGCTAAACCGATTCCTATCGAGATCGTAGAGTCCACTCAGACACGTATCAAAGCTATTATTGAGCGTGGGTTTGAAACCCAAATTACGTTTAACCCTCCCTGTCATCTGGAGTATACAATCAATTTTGGACAAGGTAAACAACTTGGGTTAGTCACCTATTGCATTCCCACTGCTCCAGGTAAGTCTAGAGTGGTAGCTCAGTTTCCACGTAGCTTTGCTAAACGTAAACACTATTGGACGCCTCGTTGGTGGAACCATATCCATGAGCGTAATTTGGTGCTAGATGGCGATATGATTTTGCTGCACTATCAAGAACGAGATTTGCAACAGCGATCGCAAACTGAAAGTTGGAAAACCGCATATAAACTGCCTACCAGTGCAGATCGGATGGTGATGGAATTTCGGCGGTGGTTAGATCAATATTGTCAAAGACCACTTCCTTGGGGAGAAATAGATCCCTCAAGCCAATTACCACAGCCTAATCGCCAACAGTTGCTTGATCGTTACCATCAGCACACCTTGATTTGCGGAAGTTGCCGTCAGACCCTAAAAAACGTGCATCGTCTACAGGTTGGACTGCTCATTTATTTTGCACTCGCATTGTCAATTGCGGCTGTGATGCCTGATGCGTTCCGTCTATCAATTAGCTTGCCTTTGGTCTTGACAGCATTACTTGGATTAGTCATTTACGCAGGTCTGAAGTATTGGCTGGAACCTAAGTTTTACTTTGTAGACTATATTCATGCCCAAAGATAAGGGTTTGGCTTTTACCAAAATTTAGCGGGAGCATGAAAGGTCACATATTACCCAAGTTTTCCACAATTCATAGATAGCATATAACCTAGTTAGACTTGCAGCTAATATTCTCTAGAAAAACCCCATCAATCACCATGGGGTTTTACTTTGAGGTAATCATGAGTCCTGAGACTTCAAATGCTTTTTCCAAGCAATCCTTCAATTTCTCTGCCACTACCTGTACATTGGGTTCTAAGAGGAAGGCAAGATGAGAACCGGGAATGTGATGGATATCGACTCCATCAGAGGCTAGAGAACCCCAACCAAATTGCGGATCATATTGTTCGCCTACAGCTTCAGTTCGACAATCATCGTCAGTCCGTAAGAGAGTGATCCGACCAGAGTAAGCTTGAAAAGTGTATGTGCTTGCAGCTAAGATGTTAGCCTTTATGACTTCTAAGTGCTGTTCATCCACGACAAAAGGCTCCTGTACTCCCAAAAAACCTAAGTATTGACCGGAGGAACCATACTTGCGACGCTTGAGCCAACCCGCAAGCCTGTAGCGAAAGTAGGGAAGACCTTGTTGTAATAAATTCTGGAGATGCAGAAGAACTCGCTTGCTAGGTGGTGCTTGTATACAAGCATCCGGGGTACAAGCATCAAGCATGGCAAGCATACCCACTTTCTCCCCCAGCCTCTGCAGTTGCTGAGCCATCTCGAAGGCAACTATACCACCAAAAGAGTATCCGGCAAGATAATAAGGGCCATGGGGTTGAATAATCTGAATTTCTCTAATGAAGTGAGCAGCCATGTCTTCCACTCGAGTATAGAGAGGCTGTTTTCCATCTAGTCCTTGTGGTTGTAGTCCATAGATGGGTTGATTGGACCCCAAACGTTGAGCTAATCTGTAGTAACCAAAAACCTCGCCACCAATGCCAGGTAGACAAAACAAAGGTGATTTGGAGCCGTTGGGTTGAATCTCCACCAGAGATGGCCAAGCAGTTTCTAAATATTGTTGGTGATGTGCAACTTGTTTTTCTTGTTCTGCATGGAGTATATCTGCGAGAGCTTCCACAGTCCCTGATTTCAATAGAGTCGTTATAGGCAATTTTTTGCTGAATTGATTCTGGATCTGTGCAAATAACTCTATGGCTAGTAATGAGTCCCCACCCAAGTCAAAAAAGTTGTCCTTGATGCCAATAGGTTGAACACCTAAAACTTTTTCCCAAATCTGCACAAGTTTGCCCTCTAAATGATCCCTCGGCACGACAAATTTGGAGGAACTATTAAAACTGGAGATATCTGGTGCAGGCAATAAGCGACGGTCAACTTTGCCATTCGGGTTTAATGGTAGGTTTTTCAAAAATACGAAAGCTGTTGGCACCATGTACTCAGGTAGCTGAGTTTGTAAAAACTGACGCAATTCATTCTGGTTGAGAGGCATTTGATTCGGGTTTGCAACAACATATGCCACCAGCCGCTTATGACCTGAAACCTCCTCTGTTGGCATCACTAAAGCCTGTTGTAGTGCAGGATGTTGGCTGAGTATAGCTTCAATTTCTCCTAACTCAATGCGGAACCCACGAATCTTTACTTGGTCGTCAATACGCCCCAGGAACTCTATATTCCCATCCGGCAAATA
>JAJPJF010000132.1 GCA_021324415.1 Nostocales cyanobacterium Centralia_MAG_434 | reverse complement strand
TAAAGATACCTGAATTTTATGGCTTTTTATCGCTAAGTCAAGGGTTGTAGTTTAGTACTGAGTAATTAAATTACATCACATTTTTCAGGTGCAAGATCTGAGCCTCCAACTAGCAGCTTACGCTAGCAACAAATGAAAGAAGCACATTGGCTGGAAATTCCAAAACCCTTGGTGTATCAGGTTCTAAAATGTGCATCTTAGAAGTTTACTGGTTTAAAGAAAGAGGATTGGAAGGAAATCAATGCTAAAACCATTGTCCTAGACCGTCTAGAAAATTGTCGCAAGGTTGATGTTAGGCAGTACCTTGAAACTACAGTTAAGCTGCTACAAAGTGATGACCCTCACGAGTTAGCAGTCGGATTAATCGCGGCCAGCGGTAGACGTACGGTTGAGATTTTGGTTAGAGGTAGTTTTACCCTCACCCAAGAATTGCCCGAATACCTCAAGCATGGATACTTTGTGAATTTCAAAGGACAAGTTAAAAAGCGGGATTACGACAAGCCGGAGGAGGAGCGAACAGAGTACCGGATTGGAGTTTTAGTTCCGGCTCAGTTTTTTCTAGATGCCTTTGCTCGTTTTCGTAAAATGCCAGAGACTAGAGAATTGCTGGCATTAGTGAAGACAGAAACCGAGAAAGAAACTTCACCAGAGAATATAAATAAATTAGTAGAAGGTCGTCGGGGCAATCTGTTAAGGAAAATAATCGAGAGAGATTTTGGTGCATATTTACCTACAAGAATAAACGAAGAGAATTTAGTTAATAAAACACTTAGAGCAGTTTATGTGCGATTGATTACAGAGCGTGACTGTCCTAAATTCATCAACGGTTCATTGTGGGCTTCGCGTGCAGTTGGACACTTTATAGACCAAAAAAAGCCGGATGATAGCCAGTTGAAAAACCTAACAACGACGCTAGGTTATAGCGACTACTACTGTGATACGACAGTACCCTTTGTGGAAGCTCCCACAAAGTCAGAAAGGGAAAGAGTTATAGCAATGAAAATATATGCTGCTGATTATGAGCATATTAAGCAACTACAAGATAAATGGGATTTGATTAGCCATGCAGAAGCTGTGAGGTATTTACTCAGCAAGATTAGTCAAGTTGAATCGCTGGAGCGACAGCTTATAGAAAAAGATGCCGAGATTCAATCATTGAAAGAGGAGTTGGCATTGATGGAAGCTCAGGAATTAAAGGAATTAGAGAAATTAGAGGAGCCAGAGGTAGAGCCAGTGCCAGAGGTAAAGAAACCGCAAGAGCAAGACTTAAAGGCAATGATTCAGCGATTATTAGCAGATGAACTCAATAAGGTATTGCCAAAGGTAGAGCCAAAATCAGAGCCAGCGCCAAAGCCAGAGATAGAGCCAGAGCCAGTAAAATCAACCGCATTTAAGCCAATAGTTACCAAACCAGAAAGACAAGAAAAAGACTGGACGTTAGCCACTGCTGAAGAGTTAAAGGCATCCAAAGCTAAGGGAGCAGTGGATGAGAAGTTGTTTAGAGCCTTTCAAGCGGTAGCAGATTACAACAGCAATGTAGCTACCAGCAACAATGAGCGATGGTTTATCGGCAATGTCACATTAAGGGATTTAACCGGGTGTAATGGCCTAGTGGTTAAAGACTGGATGGAACGACACCAAATCTCAATTGATGACCACAATCAAAAGTATGGACTAGGCCAATACCATAACAAGCGTCACAAAAACACTAATGTTAGTGAAGTCATTAGCTGGCAGTAATTGCATTAAGAATAAATACCTATTAAAATGTTTTGGTGTAAAGACAACATCATCAATAAAGCACTTAGCCTATTAGGGTGGCTAAGTGTTTTTTACTCGTTCAATCTATTGAACGAGTTAGCTTGTGCAATGGATTTCACAAGCTGCCCCCTCAGTACCTATATACATTCACACCAATAAATCAAGCACTTAGCCCCATAGATAACTAAGTGTTTTTTATTATGTTGATAACACCACGTATCTTAATAATGAAGACACATAGCGTCTAAAGAGCTATACTTAAAAATCTAAAAATGTGGATACATAGCAATCTAAGTACAAAAATTTTAGATTGCTATGGGTACGCGCGTAGCGCTAAAAATTATTGTAATACTGGCTAACTACAAATTGAAACACGCTGTCATTATGTAAGGCTTTTAGCATATCTTTTGAAGCTGAATCGTTAGGCAAATTGCTGGACGCTTTTAAGTTGCGCCACAATGCTTTTAATGCAGCAAGATGCTTGCTGATACCTTTGAGAGTTTCTGATTTAACTTGATAAATGCGTAGTCGTTCAATTGCTAGCAAAGAACGTCTATAATTGGGGTTATGGTCACGGCCTAAGTGAAGTTTTTTAGTCATCTGTTCGGGGTTTCTAGCGCTGGGTAGAACTGCGTCTTTGTGCCCTAGCGCATAGTAGTTCCAGTCATAATTGGATTTGTATAACCCAATGTATGACCCAAACGGCAATAAGCCATCCCTGTACAAACTATCTAATTCTGACTTGAGGCGAAAATATTCTTTTCTGGCTAGAACTATTTCAGTGAGAAGTGATTTTCTATAATCGTCACGAGTTGTCATGAAGGTACGCGCGTGTTACTACTAATAATCAGTATAGTACTGGCTACGCGCGTAGCGCTACTAAATTAATACTTTTGTAGGTACGCGCGTGTTACTACTAAAAAATATTGTATAACTACATGAATAACTGTACAAAAATGCTTGTCTATAGATAATCATATATGTATACATTTGGTTATACACAAACATAGAACTAGTTAGAATAGAATAGAACTAGTTAGAATAGATGTCGAATAACAAAGTAATTGGGTTCTTGTGCGGATTTGGTGAACTGGTGAAAAAAAAAGGCGATTGCGCCCAGCCCAGTGCTCGCTCAAAGCGGGTACACTTGTGCTCCCAGGTTTTGCACAATTGATTGCTAACATGTTATCCCTCCCACAATCTTGCAAAATTCCCAACTCAGACTTTGGGAACTCAGGAACCTCCCCGACGCGAAAAACAACATTAACTAGTTCAGTGTCGATTTCGACTCGCTTAACTAACAGGCGAATAATTTCACGCTGGGTATTCCAGTCTAGTTGGCCAAGGTTGTGAGTGACTGTAGTAGCAAATTCTTCTAAGCGACCAATTAGTAG
>JAJPJF010000337.1 GCA_021324415.1 Nostocales cyanobacterium Centralia_MAG_434 | reverse complement strand
AATGGGATTTTGTTCAGGGCAATTGGGAGCAAAGCGGACGCAATGAATTTTCCATTGCTCGATGGGTAAACCTTGATTAACCTCATCTAAGAAACCTCGAACTTCTTTAGAACGATGATAAGTAGCGCCGTCCCAGAAAATTAGCAATCGTTGATTGGGGGAGTGAGCAAGCAAATACCGCAGGTAATTGATAGTATTTTCTGAATTTCCCCCATCGTATGCTTTGAGGAGCAATTCTCCTTCAACGTAGTCAATAGCCCCGTAATATGTCTGTTTCTCTCGCTCATTTACGACTGGAACGGTAATTTCAATGTCAGTTTTCCCCCAGATATAGCCATTTAAGTCTCCCCACATCAAATGACACTCATCAATGAGAAACACTCTTAGCTGTCCTGTTTCGATTTCCTAGCGGTGGTTTGCCAACAATGTTTCAATCTCTTTTTTTTTTCTGCAACAACATCTGGATTAGCTTTAGGATTCAACGAGCGTTGTTTTGTTCTAGCTAATTCCTGCTTCCTCAAACAGGGCATAGTAACTTTGTTTTGACTCATAAACCACGTCGTAGTCAAAAGCTAACTTATATTCAAGTTCACCCAGTTCCCAGGTATCTTTCGTTTGCAACCAATTTAAAACTTCTTCTCGTTGTGCGCTTAAAAGGTAACTCTTCCTTCCTTGATAGTTCAACCGCAGTCCGTCAATCCCATTAGACTCGTAGGCTTGCTTCCAACCTGTTATTGACCCTCGCGATACATCGAGAATTGTTTGGATTTCATCATATAAGTAACCTTGATAAACTAGCTTTAGTGCCAACGCTTTCCTTACCTCACGCGCATCTGGACGCCCATCTATAAAATTTTGTAGCTCCGCGATCCTATGAAGTGCCGTTTCCTCTGTTACCTGTTGCCGGAATACTCCCACTGCCCGTCTACCAGTTTGTAAATGCTGACTTATCATTGTTGCTTATTAGACTTCAATATCCTACCGTATTATTTCGCAGTCTTGTTCAAAAATCAAATAGGACTCCTATATTGCCGTTTCACATAATCTATAGTATTTCCTTTCTTTTTATCTCCTGTTTCATCAATAATTAAAATGATTGGTCTACCTTTTAATACCTCTAAAATTAGTTTCAAACGCAAAGCTCTTAACTGTTCTACTTTCCAATATGGTGTAGTTAAGAAATGATGTAGCCCTTGATAGTTATCTAATCCGACAACTTTTGCTATTTCTGGTAGACTTTTTCGTTTTAAATCAGAGATACATCCTATATGTAGATACTTAAACGCTTCAAAATTCCTCACATCTGAAAACAGCTTTTTATACCACTGGCAATATTCGTCCACAAATTTAACAGTTTGTTTGGGTGGACGAGGCTCTACCATACTCTGTGTCGAAGTTCTAGGCTTTGTACATCCTTATACTACCGCGATAGTGACACAACAGGGATATGCTTTACTGAAGGACAACCTCGTTTGTATCAGCCTTGACGGGAAACTACCACATTTTCATGCATGGTGGTGAAATTTTTTCATTGAGACTGCCATCTAGCTTGAAAGTAGGGAGCAGGGAGCAGAAAGCAGAGAGAGTCAGACACCTTCATGCTTTGCGGTGAAACTGTTTCATTGGGACTGCCATCTGCCTTTCCTGTTAAAGTTTTACCTGTCTTCGTGTTCTGGTTTCACTACATCTTGATTTTTTAGCTCTCCCACACATGACTAAAGTCATAATTAGATTCATGACTTTCGCCTCATAGCGTAAAAATAACAAACAGTTATGATGACATTAAACGGACATCGTGTAGATAAAACAAAAACAGGGTTTGATGCCAATCAATCACCTTTGAAAGGTCTTGCTCTGAAATAGTACAAGCGCTGATTCAACAAACATCTTCTTTACACCGGGGTTCATTATGAAACTGCCAGGAACTATGAATGGCTCTAAATTGATGAAAATCAAAACATTATTTGTCTTGCCTGTAACAATGATGTTAACGTTGGCAACAGTGCCGATGATGCTCTCCCTGATACCCTACTTTAATAATGCTGCATATGCTGAACCAGCACAGGCACAAACATGGGAAACACAACTAAATCTCACCGATGCCCAAAAGGAACAAATCAAGCAAATTCACTCTGCGGCTAAAGAGCAAATTGATACTATTTTTACTCCAGATCAACAAACTCAACGGCAACAAGCAAAACAACAACACACTCGACCTAACCTCAACCTGAGTGATGAGCAAAAAGCGCAAATTCAAAATATCCGCAAGAATGCCGAAAGTCAAATAGAGGCACTGCTGACTCCAGAGCAGCAACAACAACTTCAGCAATTGCGTCAACAAAGGTGGCAACGTCATCATCAGCAACAATAGACTTTAATTAAACCTCATACGTGTTGTTTAAGCACAACTCCACATGTTTTAGTGGGTTTTTATTCACGTCTTAAGCAATGGAAATTATTAGTTTAATTGGTCTATTGTTCCAACGAGCGTGGTTGATTTGTGAGGGAACTGATGCCTTGGAAAAAGGGTAGCCTTCAAGGTTGAACAGTTGGTGTTGTGACTAATCAGTAATGTAACAAGGCTGCCAAATTTCAAGTAGCAAGATGAGAGAAGGCTATAAGTTATTCGTGGTATAATGATGACTTATTTGTGATTTTTTGGAGATCCCTTATTTAAATGTGTGCTGTTATTCTCTAAAATAAGAAAAGCATATCAGTTTGTCTGTTGCCACCCTAGCTAGGCTACACAGCAGGGTGGTTTTATCGGTTATATGACACATATAAAATATAAATCAGTTTATTTGGAACTACTAGCAACCCAGGTCATACAGATGGAGCTTTTTTGTTTGCAAAAGTGATTACCCGGTATCATAAAATTAGAATATGAGTTAATTAGTAATTAATTGTCTGATACCATTTCCCTATAGAATAAACTCATAATAAGCATACTCGATTAATTATCAGTCACCCCTTTCTTGAGGGGTGGCATTTACTTGAAAGAGTGAGCGCATAGACTGAGTACAGTATCAGATCAGTTTATCTGTTGCTAGCTAAGTTATACAGATGATGGTTCTATTAGTCCTGACTATCAAGTGATAAGGCACTTACAAGTAAATAAATGTTCAGCCTTTGAAAGTAGCTTTCTGTGGTTGATCAGTTGATATCGAATTTGCCGCAAGAAAAAGAGCAGCCTTCCTCAGTTAATTCGTTCGTGTTCAGACGTTGCATTGTCCCCGACAATCATGGAGCAGGCTTGTTTCGTTGATGTGTTGAGTGTTCAGACTAATTAGTTTTAATAAAGCCTGCCTCATGATTGTTACGTGTCAGACCCCTAACGCTCGAGCGTTATGTAATAAGGCTGCCTAATTTCAAGTGGCAAAATGAAGAGAGCGCAGTAGGTTAAGAGTTGTAATAAGGCACTTTCATTTATTTTTTTGGATCTCCCTAAAGTCTGATGTTTAATATAAGTGGTTTTCAATATAATTCAATATAAGTGTATAATCAGAGTTAAGCAAATTTGTCGAAATTATTATCGATCACCCATCTTATTTTGTACATAAGGTGGTTTTTATTGTGCTAAATATGGTCATAAAATAAAAGAGCACATCATTCGATTATCCGTTGCCATCCTACTCATCTTGCAGGATGGCATTTTTACTGCAAAAGTGTACTTCAGTAAAGCATTAAATAAATACTTATCCATCTTTTGTTACCTTCGGCAGAGAATAATCTCAACCCCCTATTTTTACGTCTCTTTTCAACAAGGAGATTTAAATGACAAAATTGGAAGGATAAAACCTAACAAAACGCGAAGAGGAATGTTTTTTCCATGACAAAAGTAGTGATACGCCCGTTAATACTTGTTAGCTGTCCGTGGGATTCAAAATCAAGCAATCAAAGAAAGAAGCGCGGAAAATAGGATGTAACTAGCGCTAGCAAAGGGTCGGTGTCTGGCTGACGCCCATGAAGGTGGCACCCTCCTAGAAAGTGAAGGTTGAAAAAGTCTGTCCCTTGCTGCGTGTAAAAACACTCACCTCAACCAAAGAGAAAAGCTCGTTTAGACAGCCAATAAACCAGTATTTTGGATTATTTTGTTTGATAAAGGCACATTTTTACAGCATGGACGTCTTAGGAAGCTTGTTGTCTTGTAAAAGATAAGTATGAAGTGTTTAACTTTTGCCTTGGCTGGAAGTATTATCGCTATTAGCTCCGTCGCATCTTGGAGTTTGAGTGCGCATGCTGAATCTCGTGAAGAGTATTGTCGGCATCACGATTGCGGCGAGCATGAGCGTGATCGCGATCATGCTCAGGACCATGATCGTTT
>JAJPJF010000425.1 GCA_021324415.1 Nostocales cyanobacterium Centralia_MAG_434 | reverse complement strand
ATTTCTTTATGCATATCAAAAATCGCCTCTTCTGGATCAGTGCCTTATTCGCTTTTTTCTTAGACCAAGTCACAAAATACTGGGTTGTGCAAACTTTTAAATTAGGACAGACACTGCCAATCTTACCAGGAGTCTTTCACCTGACCTATGTCACCAACACAGGTGCAGCTTTTAGTTTGTTCACTGGCAAAGTGGAGTGGTTGCGCTGGTTATCTTTGGCAGTGAGTTTAGGATTAATAGGATTGGCATTGTTAGGTCCGGTGCTCAGTCGCTGGGATCAGTTGGGTTATGGCTTTATTTTAGGTGGTGCAATCGGGAATGGGATAAATCGCTTTGTCTTAGGCTATGTTGTTGATTTTCTCGATTTTCGATTGATTAATTTTGCAGTATTTAATTTTGCAGACGCATTCATCAATATTGGTATTATTTGCCTGTTGATTTCTACCTTTCAAAAAACACCCCACTCCAATCGCCGATTAAGATAAGATATCTTACCTCCAAAAGAAAAAAGGCAAAATTAAGCTTTTGCCTTTTTTCTTACTTACTGCGATATAACTTTATACTTATTGTGTTGTATCGCTACTTACTTGAACCAGGTGTTCCTGTGCTGTTATCGGGGGTTTGAGTTGGAGAATTTGTACCAGGTGCGGTCATATTTCCGGAACCACCACTAGAACCACTACCAGAACCTGAACCAGGTGTGGGTGATAATGGGGCAGAATCTGGAGGAGCACCTGTGCGGCTGCCAGGAGTACCTGTGTCAGATGGAGCTTGACCTGGTGTAGCATTACCAGGTGTGCTGTCAGAATTACCACTGCCAGATGACGGAGCTGTTTGAGTGCTACCACCACTTGGGTTTGAGGTTCCGGTTCCTGACGAACTGCCATTTTCTGGAGGCGCACCACCATTGGGATTTGTCGTTCCCGAGGAGCCTGATGGGCTGCTGTTGCTAGGAGGAGGAGTTGTACCTGGTGTAGTGTTTGATGTACCGCCACTTTCTGATCCTGGTTTTGTGGCTGAGCTACCTTGGCAACGGGAATTTTGTGGGAAGTCCTGACACAGAATTTTTAACACATCTGGTCTTAGCTTCCGTTCTGGCTTTGTGCTACTAGCCTCACTAATCGGCTGACCAGTAGATGGTGTCACAGGCTGACCAGTGGATTCATTGAGCTGTTGAACACGAAACTTGGTCGCTTGTGCATGGGCAACATTGCTAGTTAGTGCCAGAGTTAGGGCTGTACCAATAAGGGTTAGATATTTTCCCTTCATAAAATTATTTAACCTCAACACCTCAACAGAGTACTCCGCTCATTAAATCAAACAATACTACATTAGAAAATCATCCTAAATGAGGATGTCTTTTTTTTATTTTAATATCTAAGCGTTTTTTGAGGGTGAGATTACGTTTTTTTGTGGATGAATAAGTGATTTATAGGAATACTCTATTAAAATACGCTAATTTTCCGGATGAATTAGTCAATACAGAGAACATTTTGAAAAAATATATCATATTGATAAGAATTATCAAAAATATACAAAATGTATCGGATTAAACAGAACAACGTAAGTTAACTTTACATAACTCATTGTCAGATAGAATGGGGAACAACTCATCATCATATAACGTCCGTATAACCTTATGAGTACAATGGTGGAATATTAGCATCGAGATTGCAATTCGCCCAATTATTTCAGTAACAACCATGGTGTGAATAGTCGATGAGTTCCCCCCAACCTCCTCAAAAACCGCAAACTTTGCTTGGTCAACTAACTCAAGCAGTACAAACGATACAGGCTAGGGTTGATTTCTCCAAACTAGCGCTCAAACCTAATGCCAGAGTACCAGAACTCTGGGTACAGGATGCGGGGGCGGATAAGGCAGAGGTATATCCGCTGTTGGGCGATCGCTATATCTTAGGTCGCAGTTCCAAATCCAGCGATATTGTCGTCCGTAACCCAGTTGTGAGCCAGATTCACCTTTCGCTGTCAAGGGATTCCACGCAACGAACCCCGGTTTTCTTTATTAAAGATGAAGGCTCCACCAATGGGATTTATCGTGGTAAACGTCGGATCACTTCTTTAGAATTACGTCATGGTGATGTCCTCACCCTTGGACCACCAGAACTTGCTGCTTCAGTGAGATTACAATACGTTGACCCACCACCTTTGTATGTCAAGGTTGGAACTTGGGCAATGTATGGTGTTGGTGGTGCTGCCACATTGGTAGCCCTAGCTATTGGTCTTGAGTGGACAAAATTTTCAGTTAGACCCTTACCAGGAGCTACTCGTTCGCCAGTAGTTGTTTATGCTCGCGATGGAGTGACGCCGTTACGAGAGCCTAGAACAACAGCTCACGTAGACAAAAAAAGGTTGCAAGACTTTGGACCTTATTTACCAACAGCAGTAGTTGCCTCAGAAGACAGCCGTTACTATTGGCACTTTGGTGTTGATCCTTTAGGAATTTTGCGAGCAGTTTTCATTAACACTAAGAGCGGTGATGTCCAACAAGGTGCTAGCACTGTCACTCAGCAAGTTGCACGCAGTTTGTTTCGTGATTATGTAGGAAGCCAAGACTCTCTCGGTCGAAAATACCGAGAAGCAATTGTTGCCTTAAAGTTAGAAGCTTTTTACAGTAAAGATGATATCTTGCTGACATACTTAAATCGGGTTTTCTTAGGAGCAAATACTTATGGCTTTGAAGACGCGGCCAAGTATTATTTTGATAAGTCAGCAAATGAGCTCACTCTTTCAGAAGCAGCAACATTAGTAGCGATTTTACCTGCGCCCAATAACTTCGATTTTTGTGGTGGAGATAGCCAAAATAAATTGAGGACAGTTGAATACCGCAATCGAGTGCTGCGACGGATGCTAGAAATGGGCAAAATTAAACAAGAAGATTATTCCCGTGCTAGGCGATCGCCCATTGATATCAATCATAAAGTCTGTGAACAGCAGGCAAAGACAATTGCTCCTTACTTTTACAGTTATGTCTTCCAGGAGCTGGAGTCAATTCTGGGAAAAGAGTTAGCACAAGAGGGCAATTTTATCATCGAAACACAGCTCGATCCAGCTATACAAACTCAGGCAGAAGCAGCGTTACGTCATCAGGTAAGCACAGAGGGGAAAGCTGAGCGTTTTTCGACTGGCGCGCTCGTGACTCTTGATGCTAGCACTGGTGGGATTCTCGCGATGGTAGGTGGCACCGATTACAAAAGCAGTCAATTCAATCGTGCTGTTCTAGCTGAAAGGCAACCTGGTTCCACCTTCAAACTGTTTACCTACACTGCTGCTATTGAGCAAGGAATTTCACCCGATACGACTTATTCATGCAATGCTTTACGTTGGCAAGGCTTTACTTATAAACCCTGTCTTAGTGGCAGCAGTGAGTTAAGTCTCGCCACTGGACTTGCTCTGTCGGAAAACCCAATCGCTTTGCGCATTGCCAAGCAGATAGGTCTAGATAAAGTGGTCACTATGGCACGGCGTTTGGGAATAAAATCTCCCTTAGAGCAAGTTCCTGGTTTGGTACTGGGTCAAAGCGTCGTCAATGTACTAGAAATGACAGGTGCTTTTGGCAGCATTAGCAATGGCGGGGTGTGGAACCGTCCTCATGCAATTAGCCGAATTTTAGACAGCAGTGATTGCCGCAATCGCAACGATTTGAAGACTTGCCGTGTGATTTACTCCTTTGACCAAGATCCAGAGGCAAATAAGCGAGTCTTAAAAACAGAAGTTGCCGATACAATGACGAGTTTGCTACGGGGAGTGATTACAAGAGGTACTGGTCGCAGTGCTGCTCTTGGATTAGGGGAAGCAGGAAAAACCGGTACAACAAATAACAACGTTGACTTATGGTTTATAGGCTTTATTCCCAGTCGCCGATTAGTCACTGGTATCTGGCTGGGAAATGATAACAATTCACCCACATCCGGTAGCAGTGCTCAAGCTGCAGAATTATGGGGAAGTTATATGGGGAAAATTGCCCGGTAGGAGTTAGGAGTTAGGAGTTAGGAGTTAAGAGTTCATTAAAATTGTGATTTCTTATTCCTCTACTTTGTAGCTCTTTATTTTATTCCTAACTCCTAACCCTTAACTCCTCACTTTCCATTACCGATATCCCTGCCAAGGGTTGACCTCCAGTAAACCGTTGGGCTTAAAGACAACTTGGAAATGGGCAAGAGGTTCCTTGTTATTTGGGGCTGCGACATTTGAACCATAAACCGATTGAAACATTCTTGGAAGAGGTGTTTCTCGAAAATAATCAAAGGCGAGTTGGTTAAGTGGTTCGTAGTCTGCAATTACACCATCTTTGTTGACTGCTACT